>NZ_PUWT01000070.1:0-43738 GCF_002968995.1 Photorhabdus hindustanensis | reverse complement strand
GTAGCCAGTGGTGTATCTCAGGAGATTATTAATGAGTTTACCCGAATATCACCAATAGCCTGGAGCCACATGCTGCTTACTGGTCGCTACAACTTCAGGAAAAGTAACGGGGAACTTGATGTTGACGCCATATCGTTGATGCTGGAGGCACACGTGAAACAACATTTCTGGCACGATAACAGATAAGTGATCCCGTACTCGTCATTTTCGGGGGTTCTTCCACTGGACCCCATTCAAATAGGATTTGAATTACTAACCTGAATTCTGGATAAGAGATTGAACTAATTGCCTATTTTAAGATCAAAATCTTCCCCCACAAGAACCGATCTTATTTAGAAAATGGATTTGTATGGTATTGATGTGAAATAGCACTGGAATCGCATCGAAAGTAATCTATCTGCGGGTTACTACCTGCATGATGTAAATACAAATACCTTTAATTATAAAAAACAAACCTACACTATTGATTTAAATAAATATTTTGCAATTTCCAAGTACAATAATCTGCTTTTGTTCGTCGAAGTACCATATTAAAGATAAAACCATTCAGATCAATCGTGATGAGTTTTACATTTATTACAGCAAAGACTTAAAAGTGATTGACTGTCCAAAACGTGAACTCAATACCAAGAGATAATAAGATGAATAATAAGTATAAATTAATTTTTTTGGCGATTGGCAGTGCCCTATTGACCGGATGTGTCATTAAACCCGGTCACGATAAAACAGATATTATTGATGTTCGTGTCCTGGCTATGAATGACTTTCATGGCGCCCTGAAAGCATCAGATCCCAACAAATCAGGTGGCATTGAACATATATCCACGCTAATCAAGGAACTAAAGAAAGAGAACCCTAACAATATTGTCGTTGGTGCTGGTGATATGATCGGTGCAAGCCCATTACTCTCTTCAATGTTCCATGACGAACCAACGATTGAAACGCTATCCAAAGTAGGTTTGGAAGCAACTGCCGTTGGTAATCATGAGTTTGATAAAGGTAAGGATGAACTACTGCGTAAACAGAATGGCGGCTGTCATCCTATGACTGGCTGTCAGGGGCTAGAACCATTTACCGGGGCGAAATTTCAGTATCTGGCAGCAAATGTCACCGTCAATCAAACGGGTAAAACCCTATTTCCTGCATATATCATTAAAAAATTTGAAGGCATTCCGATGGCTTTCATTGGTCTGACTCTGGAAGGAACTCCAGAAATCGTGACACCAAGCGGAACCGAAGGTTTGAGCTTTGCTAACGAAGTTAAAACCATTAATGCTTTAGTGCCTGAACTACAGAAACAAGGTGTTAAAGCAATAGGCGTTCTGATTCATGAAGGCGCTGAACAGAAACGTGATGGAAGGCGTATTAATGTGAATACCTGTAATGATCTAACCGGTAAGGTTCTAGACATTGTTAACCAACTGGATAAAGAAATTGATTTCGTCATTACTGGTCACACGCATCAAGCATACAACTGTGTGGTTAATGGTAAGCCAGTCACTTCCGCACAAGCTAACGGCGCGTTAATAACCAATTTGGATCTAAAACTAGACAAATACACTAAGGATATTGTGGATTTTAAAGCAAAAAATATTTGGGTTGATAGCCGTAAATATGAAAAAGATCCAGAAGTAACTAAAATATTGGATGCATATGAAAAAATAGCCGCTCCATTGGCAAACCGGGTCATTGGTAAGTTGGATAGCGACCTGAATAGGCAAACTAATCGTGCTGGTGAATCTTCACTGGGTAAAGTGATTGCAGATGCACATTTGTATACTGCTGCATCTAAAGAGAGTGGCGGCGCCCAAATTGCATTTATGAACAGCGGCGGTATTCGTGCTGACATGACTAGCGGTGAGGTAACTTACAATGCTATCTACGCTGTTCAGCCATTCTCCAATATATTATTAATTAAGACATTAACCGGAGAACAAATTAAACGTCTGCTGGAACAACAATGGGAGCACTCACGCCCACAAATTTTAGCGATTTCTAATGGCTTTGAATATCAGTGGAATAGCGCCAAACCAGTAGGCAATCGTGTTATTACCAGCTCAATAAAAATCAATGGTAAACCCATTGAATTAAATGGAAAATACCGTGTAGTTGCTAACGAATTTCTGGCAACAGGGGGAAGTAATTTCTCTGTATTTAACGAGGGTATCGATCCTATATATAATGTGCCGGATGTTGACGCTGTAATAAAATATTTCGCTGAAAAATCTCCTATTACTTATCCTAAACAAGATCGTATCGTTAATGTGAGCGAAGAATAATTAACAGCCTATTTTGTTAGGTTATTTTATTAATCATGCCCTGCGAAATAGGTACAGCAAATACATACAATTCTATATATCGCTTCCCTCTGTAACCACAATCTACAGCCCTTTTCCGGTAGATGAAAAGGGCAAAAACAGTCACACGAAAAACGACTATCAGGCGACGCATACGTCCACGTCGCCTTTTAGGCACTGCTCCCCTATCTGAAAAAGGATGCCAAAATCACATAGCAGCTTTAAAGATTGCAACAATTTCCTCGTGGGTAGCCTGAACCGGATTAGTCAAACAACATATATCTTTCAAGGCATTAGTTGCTAACTCTGGTAAATCTTCTAGTTTGACATTCAATTCAGCCAAACCAGCGGGAATGCCAATATCTTTTAATAACTTACGAATTTCAGCAATACATGCCGCAGCCCCTTGCTGATCATTCATAGCGCTTACATCTACCCCCATTGCGGCGGCGATATCTTTCAAACGCCCCGCAACTGCTTTAGCGTTGAACTCTTGAACATGCGGCAACAAAACAGCATTACATATACCATGTGGTAAATCATAAGTGCCACCCAATTGGTGAGACATGGCGTGAACATACCCCAGTAATGCACTATTAAACGCCATGCCCGCCAAGAATTGTGCATAGGCCATGTTTTCACGTGCTTCTATATTGCTCCCATCTGCAACTGCCTGGCGTAAAGAGTAACTAATCATCGAGATTGCTTTCAGTGCACAAGCATCCGTTATTGGATTAGCCGCAGTAGAAACATAGGCTTCAACCGCATGAGTCATTGCGTCCATTCCGGTTGCGGCGGTTAACCCTTTCGGCATTCCCACCATCAATTCTGGATCGTTCACAGACAAAACAGGTGTTATTTTCTTATCAGCAATGGCCATTTTAATATGGCGCTCAGTATCGGTAATGACACAGAAACGTGACATTTCTGACGCAGTACCCGCAGTCGTATTGATAGAGATTAATGGCAAATGTGGTTTAGATGAACGATCAATACCGGCATAATCCCGGATATCTCCCCCATTGGCAGCAACCAACACAATAGCTTTTGCACAATCATGTGGCGAACCACCACCTAAGGAAATAACGCAATCACTATTATGCTGACGCAGAATATCCAAACCTTCCTCAACGTTAACTGTCGTCGGATTCGGATGGGTTCCATCATAGATTTCACTCTCAATATCAACATCAGATAATAGAGCTTGAACTTTTGCTGCCACTCCAATTTTACTTAAAACACGATCAGTCACAATCAATGCTCGTTTGTAACCATCACCTTTCATCGTATTTATCGCTTTAACCAAACAACCCGCACCAAACATATTTACTGAGGCCATAAAAAAAGTCGTAGTCATCATTGATAATTCCTTAATATTAAAATAGTTTTAGAATGAAAATATATAAAAATTAAAATTTAAAAATCACCTAATGGAATTACAGATCATTGCTCTTGCAACAAACATAAATAATAGTTCTATTTAAACCATATAATTCAAAAAATATAAACATATACATCGGTAGAGTTAGATGATGTTTATCAAAATAGTATTTGATAATTTTCCCTCTTGGTAATATATGTAATTAGCAATATAATAAATACAATAATCGATAAGATTAATATATCAATTCACAAGATTATTACTTAGGAGTTTATTTTGCCCTCTAACGAAATATTTAACCGCCTGACTGCATTACTCGATAATCATCATGCCAGCTATCGGGTGATGGAACATCCAACCGCCGGACGTTCCGAAGAAGTTGCAAAAATCCGTGGTACGCAACTTGGACAAGGGGCAAAAGGGTTAGTTTGCCATGTTAAAGGGGAAGGGTTCCGTCAATACGTACTCGCTGTACTACCTGCGGATCAACAAGCAGACCTCTCTTCACTGGCAAAACAGATCGGTGGCAACCGCGCCTCACTGGCAAGCCCTAAAGAAGTTTTTGAACTGACTCAATGTGTGTTTGGCGCTATTCCGCCTTTTAGTTTCCATCCAGATCTGAAACTGGTCGCAGATCCTTTATTGTTTGAACGTTTCGATGAACTGGCTTTTAATGCCGGTAGCCTTGAACGCTCAGTAATTCTTAACACTCAAGATTATCACCGAATTGCACAACCTGAATTAGTGAGTTTTCACCGGATAGAATAAATACCACTGTGAAAAATGATATTTGTCAAATAGCCTATAGAAATTAGGCTATTTAAGATAATATTCTAAATATATTCATTTAAAGTGGTGACTATCCTGCCCCCATAAATTTATATCACGAGATAAAGTCATTATTATTGCCACATTATATAAACATTAAACAGAGAGGTATAATTATCAAATACCATGAATATCTAATTATTCACTACTGAGCCATATACAAAAAATTATCAATTACATTAGGGGATAATTCCCTACCCCAATGAAGGTGTCTTTTGATAGGAATCTTCAATTATTTTTAATTTCAGAATCTTTATTTCAATTATCAGCAAAAAATGATATGTCAATTATATTGGTGTTATATTGGCAACAATTTAATATGCCTATTCATTATATTTTATTAAATACAAGAACCCACACTCACTGTATTCTCATATCGCTTTCAAAAAGAAAGATGACGTTTTTTCAAAATAAAGTTTAAGGAATAGAAAAATATGACTAATAAGTTAGTTACAGGTGCAACTTTTTTCGATAGAAAATACTTTCTGGGTGAAGCGCACCATTATCCAGAAAATGATGTTATTATTCCACTGCCTTATGATCTCAACGACAGATTCCGCTCAGTAAGAGTTGGAACATTATCAAAAGTTTATGCATGGCGTCATCAGAGCGATTGTGAACCAGGTCAACGCTATCGTGAATGGGAATACGATCATCCAGATATCGATAGAGAAATTAGAGGATTATCTAAGTTCAAAGTAGCACCAAAAGATACCTGTCTGGTTGCATTAAGACTTATTGATGATACTTGTTCAGGTATTAAATTCTCAATGTTCACGAATACACATTGTGTGGGTCCAGTTGAAACAACAACTGATGATGATTATGCACTGGTTGGTATACTGCCATTTGAGACCGAGTTAGTCACTGCCATTGCAATAAGAAATACCAGTACTGGAGTATATATTAATAACGGATCATTCTATTTCTATCGTGATGCAAATGGTGTTGTTACTATTGATGAGAAAGCTAATTTCCCTAAAAATCTCAGAATAGTTAATGTAGGTGGTAATCGTTTCGATATTCATATTATCAGTACCGATTTTTCTAACTAATCCGGTCATAATGTAACAATAATTAACCATTGTTTTCAGACAGGCTACGTTCTGAAAATTTAAGCAACACCGTTGCGGAATATCATCAAAAACCGCAACGGTGTATTCATTTTTGCCAATAAAATAAATTTTTAACAATCAGTTAGCCATTCACTGTTATTTGTCTTTTTTCATAAAAATTTATAACTAAAAAGTTAAATAATAATTTAACCTAAAAAAACATTAAATCAACATCCCCAGGAACAATGATCATAATCTATTTCCTTTGAGATAAATAGTTCCCTAACGATTAATTCTAAAAATTATAGAAACATCCAACCATTACATTATTGCATATTTAATTCTAGGTATTTTCATAATATTATTAATAAAAAACAATCTTATAACATCTACTCAAAACACCAAACATGAAAAATATTCACAATTAAATTGAATACCAAGCTTAAGATACAAGACTCACTATAAGTATCAAATCTTCATATTTCAAACAGTCAGTTTGACTATATTAATATTATTATCAAGATATTATTCGGCATTTTTTAAACAGCTTTACTTTATGAATTTTTATGCTAATTTTAATATTAATCTATCGAATATTATTCCTTTCTTGACTGGATATATCACATCTAAAGATGAGGAACTAATGAATTATTAGTAACAAATATCACATAGAAAAAGCCAATTTGTACAAATAGTAGAAATGAGCAAATACTATATACTTCGCATTAATACAATTGGGTATACTTCCAGAAAAAAATTATATAGGAGTTTATTAATGGGAACATTTTTTTCTTAGTAACCTATATATTACTTACATTAACTTTAAGGAGTAAAAGAATGACAAAAGAATTAATTACCGGCGTCACATTTTTCGAAGAGAAAAACTATCAGGGTAAGTCACATGATTACCCAGAGCTAGATAAAATTATATCGCTCCCTTCCAATCTTAACGATAAGTTCCGTTCAGTAAAAATTGGCAAGTTATCAAAAGTCCATGCATGGCGCCATTATAACGATCCAGAGAGTAAATATTATGAGTGGGTAGTCGATAATCCAGATATCGATAGAGAAATCAGAGGATTATCTAAATTCAGAATTATGCAGAAAGATACGAAACTGGTTGCACTAAGAATCATCGATGATACTCATTCAGATATAAAATTCTCTATGATTGTCAAGATATTTAATGGAGAAGAACAAGAAACAATCGACGTTAACGCAATAACAGATGATAATTATACTGTCGTTAACGAACTATTGGTACAGAAAGAGATAGTCACTTCAATTTATGTAAGAAATGTCAACACCGGAGAATATATTAGTAACGGGTCATTCTATTTTTCTTATGATGCTGTCGGTATTGCAACTGTCGATGAGGGCCTCAATTTCCCTAAAAACTTGAAGCTGGTTCATGTAGGGAATAATCGTTTTGATTTTCACATTATCAGTATTGATCCTATTGTTTAATCCGGGATTAATGTGACAATCATCACACTCAGATAAGTCATATTCTGAAATTCAGGCTACGCCGTTGCGGTACCTTTGTTAAAAAACCGCAACGGCGGGTTCCAGATAATCGCGGAAATTAAAACCGCATCATATCTGATGCAGGCTCTCCACGTTCCTGATCAATCGATAATAATCGGGCTTACTCCATCCATTCAGTATGGAAAACACCCTCTTTATCAGTACGCTTATAAGTATGAGCACCGAAATAGTCACGTTGAGCCTGAATTAAATTAGCAGGCAGGACTGCTGAACGATAACTATCGTAGTAAGAAATCGCGGCAGAGAAAGTCGGGGTTGGGATGCCATTCTGCACCCCATACGAGACGACATCACGCAGCGCTTGCTGATATTCATCAGCAATTTTCTTAAAGTAAGGCGCTAGCAACAAATTAGCAATATCCGCATTTTCGTTATATGCGTCAGTAATTTTTTGCAGGAATTGAGCGCGAATAATACAACCCGCCCGGAAAATCCCGGCAATTTCACCGTAATTGAGATTCCACTGGTACTCATCAGATGCCGCTTTCAATTGCTGAAAACCCTGAGCATAAGAGACAATTTTACCCAAATAAAGCGCACGACGAACTTTCTCAATAAATTCGGCCTTCTCGCCTTTAAAGGGTTGTGCTTCCGGCCCGCTCAAAACTTTAGCTGCGGCCACTCGCTGATCTTTTAGAGAAGAGATATAACGTGCAAATACTGATTCTGTGATCAACGTCACTGGAATACCTAAATCCAAAGAGCTTTGGCTGGTCCACTTACCCGTGCCTTTATTTGCTGCTTCATCCAAAATCACATCAACCAAATATTGGCCTGCTTCATCTTTCTTACGGAAAATATCAGCAGTTATCTCAATCAAATAGCTACTCAATTCGCCGTTATTCCAGTCAGTGAAAATCTCAGACAGTTCTTCATTACTCAGATTTAGGGCATTCTTCAATAAAGAATAGGCTTCAGCAATGAGCTGCATATCACCGTATTCAATGCCATTGTGAACCATTTTCACATAATGGCCGGCGCCATCCGGGCCAATATAGGCCACACAAGGTTCACCTTCCGCTTTAGCCGCGATCTCTTGCAGAATTGGCGCCACCAATTCATACGCCTCTTTTTGGCCGCCAGGCATGATAGATGGCCCTTTCAATGCCCCTTCTTCACCACCGGAAACCCCGGTACCGATAAAATTAAAACCCTGAGCAGAAAGCTCTCGATTACGACGGATAGTATCCTGAAAATAGGTATTACCCCCATCAATCAAAATATCACCTTTATCCAGATGTGGAGTCAATGAAGCAATAGTTTTATCGGTTGCTTCACCAGCCTTAACCATGAGCAGAATACGACGCGGTTTTTCCAGTGAATCGACAAATTCTTCGATAGTGTAACTTGGAACTAATTTCTTCCCCGGATTTTCGGCGATCACTTCGTCAGTTTTATCACTTGAACGGTTAAATATAGATACGGAATAACCACGGCTCTCAATATTGAGTGCCAGGTTACGCCCCATCACCGCCATACCGACAACACCAATCTGCTGCTTGGACATGAATAACTCCTGTCTGATGATAATTCGGCTCACCAATAATAATTAGTGTGCAATTTGTTAATGTGATCACATGTTAACTCAGGATGCGTCCTAATGGATAGTTATTGGTGCCACCGATGCCGCTACACCTCATTTTTTGGAAAAAACTTCCCAAGATGAAAAATCAACTATTGAAATTTGATGAGGCAATGCCCATTATTCATTATTCGGCATAAGCCGTCATAATTAGAAGGTAAAACAAACTGTATGGAATGGATCGCTGATCCGACGATATGGGCTGGACTGGTTACTCTTATCGTTCTAGAAATTGTCCTTGGAATCGACAACTTGGTCTTTATTGCCATTCTGGCAGATAAACTTCCTGAAAAACTAAGAGACAAAGCAAGAATTACAGGTCTGAGTTGCGCATTACTGATGCGTGTCGTACTGCTTTTTAGTCTTTCCTGGCTGATAACGCTAACTCATCCATTAATTACGCTTTGGGAACATCCATTTAGCGCCCGCGACCTGATTATGCTGATAGGCGGTCTTTTCTTACTGTTCAAAGCGACGATGGAGCTCAATGAACGGCTGGAAGGTAAAGATGCCCACTCAGGACAACAACGCAAAACATCTAAATTTTGGACGGTTGTCGTGCAGATAATTGTCCTTGATGCTGTATTTTCACTGGATTCAGTGGTTACTGCTGTTGGTATGGTAGACAACATCGGTATCATGATCGCGGCAGTCACCATTGCGATGTTCCTGATGATACTGGCAAGTAAGCCGCTGACCACTTTCGTCAATGCTCACCCGACTATCGTTATTCTCTGTCTGAGCTTCTTATTGATGATCGGTTTCAGTCTGGTAGCCGAAGGTTTTGGTTATCACATACCAAAAGGCTACTTGTACGCCGCTATCGGCTTCTCCATTATGATTGAATCCTTAAACCAATTTGCCCAGTTTAACCGCCGCAGGTTTCTCACTGCTTCCCGTTCGCTACGTGAAAGAACAGCGGAAGCTGTTTTACGTATCCTGAGTGGTAAGCATGAAAACGCAGAATTGGACAATCATACATCTAATCTAATTTCTGATAATCAGGAAGTGTTTGATCCACAAGAACGTCAAATGATTGCCAGAGTTCTGGGTATGGCGCAGCGTAACGTCAACAGTATCATGACTTCCCGTCACGACGTGGAGTATCTTGATATTCATGCACCAACTGAAAATCTGACGCAAATACTGAGTAAAAATCCTCACACACGCATTGTGGTAACAGATGAAAATATCAGTGACGAACCATTAGGTGTTGTCCATGTTATTGATTTATTGAATCAACAGCTTAACCAACAGCCTTTCGATTTACACTCGCTGATAAAACAACCGCTGATTTTCCCTGAACAGCTTTCACTACTCCAAGCATTGGAGCAGTTCCGCCAGGCACAAACTCACTTCGCGTTTGTTGTCGACGAATTTGGTTCTGTGGAAGGAGTGGTGACTTTGACCGACGTAATGGAAACTATCGCGGGTAATTTGCCGGTAGATGGCGAAGAAACTGATGCCCGCCATGATATTCAGGCGACTGAAAATGGTGGTTGGATCGCCAATGGTTATATGCCGCTGGATGATTTGATCCTTTATGTTCCTTTGCAACTGGATGAAAAACGTGAATATCAAACCTTGGCAGGTTTATTGATGGAACATTCACAACATATTCCACAACAAGGCGAGCAATTACAGATTGATAATTATCTGTTTGAACCGTTGGAAGTGACCAGTCACCGAATTAATAAGGTAAAAATCACCCCTCTGGCGTCAGAGGAAGAAAATAAAGAATAACTCAGTGTTATTGATCACTAATCATATTTGCCATCACTGAGTTTTTCCTCGGAAACAAAATAAAACCCGGTCAGTTTAAACTGTACCGGGATTTTTTTAGCCTTTGCTATCTATCAATATCATATGCGGAACTATATACGAATACTGTTAATGATTTATCTAACTAAATTAAATAACTTTGTATTTAGAAAAAAAAGCCATAGCTTCTCAATTCAATAAACTTCATATACACTTGCCAATCAATAATATTATTCATCAATTTAAAAGGATATTACATGAATATAACCCTCGCTGATGTTGATAAAGACAATTATGAAGATGTCTGTGATCTAACAGTAACCGATGACCAATGTGAATACGTCGCAGATAACGTGTGGTCACTGGTTGAGTCAAAATTCAATCCTTCATACCAAACACGTGCAATTTGCTTAGACTATAAACCTGTCGGATTTTTTATGTGGGTGCCTGAAACAGATCAAAAGACATCAATTTGGCGATTTATGGTGGATCAACAACATCAAAACAAAGGCATTGGACGCCAGGCAATGCTGCTAGCCCTTAATGAAATTAGGCAAACAAATGGATTAAAAGAAATAGAAATCTGTTATAAGCCAAGCAACACTGTAGCAAGAAACTTTTACGCCAGTTTTGGCTTTGTTGAAGTCGGCATGGATGAAAAAAATGAAGAGATGTTAGCAATTATTAAAATTTAACTCACAAGTAGAAATTCACTTTTGTACCGAAATTGACCGCTCAGGCAACGATAAGAATTTATTTAAGTATCTGGTTAAGCATAATAGTCAATTAACCAGAATTAAACGGTCAAATCAGGCATGAGCTAATACAGCTAATGACTGCTACGTTCAACCCAATCGTTAATAGCCTGTTTTACCTTGTCCTCCAACTCATTACGTAGCAGTTGTTCAATATCCAAATTGTATTGCAGATTATCCCAATGACCATAAACTCGCAGTGGTACTTTCATTTTTCGCAGACGACTAACCAATTCATTATCTTTGCCCCATCCTTGTGTTACCTGTACTTTTAAAGCGACATCAACATTTTGTTTAAGTAGATTAGCCTTACCCTGTCCATCAATATTTAGCAGATCAGATACCGCATGAAGTCGACTGATTTTTATATCACCTCGATTCAGTACTGCTTTAACATCAAGCTTCTTGGCACGGGTAAAGTTATCCATATTATCAGTAATATTCACTTTATCCGTTGCACGAGCAACAGATTGCTGGACTAATTGTGGGATATTTAATCCATACATTTTGGCATTAACTAAACTGAAATTAAGATCACCCTGCCAAATATGCGAAATCGCATAACCATCATATCCTTTACCAGAAAGATCGCCATTCAGATTGAATTTACCACTAAATGCCTGTGGTAAAGAAAATGCTTTGAGTACCGGTTCCAGTTCTATATTCCGCAGTAAAGGTTTTGCGTGTAACTTAAGTTGATTACCCGTTGCATCTAAAAAAACCGGAATAGAGAAATTACCACCAAATAATTTGCCATTCAGAGTAGAAATTTCAGCGACACCACTATTACTTGTCGCTTTCAATATCAGGTTATCGATCTCCATTCCTCGATAAACAAATTTATCCGCATTAATAATCACATTAGCATTAAAATCATTTAGAAACGTGGCGCTATAATCAGTCTGGACAGAGCTTGAAACAGCGATCACCGGTTTAGCCGAACTATTCTCTACCCGGTAATAACGTTTAACTTCTGAGCCTTCTTTAGGAAACAAGTCCCATCCCATCAGATTATCTAGATTCAGTTTTTGGGAAGATAAGTCTATCTGATAATCCGCGTGAGCCCCCAACATGGCTTTTATACTGCCATGCAGTTCACTCTCATTAGCGGTGAAACTCAACATCTGTAAAGAAACGATTTGCGGTTCATCTGCCGTCTCTTTTTGATAAACAGCATGTACTTTTCCTGAACCACTAATTCCCCCCGTAGGTATACCCGCGCCCTGGAATTGATAATCAAAAGAGTTAATATTACCAGCAACACGATATGGATAATCAGTAATATCAACATCAGCATTAAGATTAAAAGCCAGTTCTTGCTGATTCTTACTAACTTTGCTACTTAACTCCACGCTGATATGGTTTTGGTTATCCCGCGCCATCAGCAGATTAATATCGCGGACATTTAACTGCTCATGCTCATCACGCTGCCAAATAAGCAAACTATCCACGACTTTAATTCTGGCAATATCAAGCTTCCAACCCTCCCCCTTCGCAACAGAATTGGCCGCACTCCCTTTTGGTGCAATAGGGATATTCTCTTTTTTCTGAGATTGACTCTCCGGTGTTACTCTCAATATCGCCCCTTTCAGCATCACCTCTTTCACAGCAAGTTGATGAGAAAGAAGCGGCCACAACTCCACATCAAGACGCATATTTTCTGCCGTCACTGTTGGCTGCGCCGCTCCAGGGGCCGTTAATGACATGCGCCCGGTAATAATGCTCAGTTTTGGCCAGACATGCCAGCGCATACCATCTTGCAGGACGAGTTGGTAGCCACTCTTCTTTTGCACCTGTTTGACCATATAAGCACGAAAGTCATTCGGGTTCACCAACATGACTAATGCTGCCAGACCGGTAATAATCACGACCAGCAAAATAATCAGTGTCGTCAGTAATCTCTTCATGACTTCCTCCGCTTTTTTGTCAAAACAGTCAATGCAACTCAATAGCCGATAAAAATATTAATCTTCATCAATACGGCTACCCACCGCACCCTGTTGGTTTTTATACTTCGCATCTTGACGACGGTTATACGGACGGTCTGCGGAACCAGACAATGGTTCAAAACTCAAAGCACCGATGACCATGCCCGGACGTAACGCCAGAGGCAATTTACCGGAGTTATAGAATTCGAGAACAATCTGACCATGCCAACCCGGATCAATCCGATGTGCCGTCACGTGCACCATCAACCCAAGACGAGCAAGAGAAGAACGGCCATCAAGCCAGCCCACCAAATCGTCCGGCAATGTGACGGATTCCAGCGTAACAGCTAGCGCCAACTCTCCAGGGTGGAGGAAAAAAACCTCATCGTCAGACAGGATAATTTCATCACTCATCACGCGATCAAGCGCAGCGCTGACCTCATCTTTCGGACCACTCAAATCAATATATGCCGCAGTATGACCACAGAAAACACGAAACTGATTCCCAAGGCGCACATCAGCAGTTGCCCCGTTAATACGTTCAATCGGCGGACGTGGAGCAATGACCAATTTACCTTCATCAAGCCATTTAATTATGTCGCGGTCACAGAGTCGCATTATTTCCTCTCAAATACGATGATGCTTATCAATTCAATGCCTGACAAGCAAAGTTTTATTATTCGCAGAACTGACCAATTTTGGCTTTCAATATATCAATCGCGACCCGGTTTTTACCCCCGCGCGGCACAATAATATCTGCATATTGCTTTGATGGTTCAATAAATTGCAAGAACATTGGACGCACAGTTTTATGATATTGCTCAATCACCGAATCCAGAGAACGTCCCCGTTCATGCACATCCCGTTTAATACGACGCATAAGGCAAATATCCAGTGGCGTATCAACAAAAATAGAGAAGTCCATCTCCTGACGCAAGCGTTTATCAGTCAATAACAGAATACCCTCTAGGATAATAACCCTTTTCGGCGCAAAATGAATCGCTTCTGATTTACGAGTATGGGCAACATAATCGTATTGTGGTAATTCAATTGATTCACCCATTTTCAGCGCTTGCAGGTGAGAAAAGAGCAGATTGTGATCCATTGAGCTTGGATGGTCATAATTAGTCTTATAACGCTCTTCCATTGATAGATTGCTCTGATCTTTATAATAGCAATCCTCTGGTATAATACCGATATTGTGATCACCAACCTGAGCGCGTAATTCACGATAAAGTGTATTAGCAATGAGACTTTTACCTGAGGCAGATGCACCAGAAATTCCTACAATTGTGCACTGATATGCTTCGTCAGCCATAATAGAGATAACCTGATTCTAGAAAAAAATGGGAACAAAGCACTTATGAGTGCTAAGTTTGGCGAGATTATAGGGAGTTAATGGTATCTGTTCCAGTGTAAACAAGATAAGTCTCATTTTTTTCGAAGCGTTTCGCATAAAAACCATGAAACGAGGTAAATCGTAACGAGGGAAATCAGACAAGCATACTTATCCCCATACAAAATCTCCCCATGTAAAAAGCGGGCAATGAAAACATCTATCGCCCGCTATCATCAATCAAATACCCGCATTAAACGGCACGGAATGAGATTTCTGTTGGTATCTTCTCACCTTGCCAATACATCTGCGCTGAAATATTCGCGGCAATTTCGCGATAAATATCTGTAAATTCACTATCAGGATCACTGATAACCGTTGGCTGACCACGATCCAGATCTTCACGCAGTGAAATATGCAGAGGGATTTGTCCCAATAATTTACAGTGATATTTAGCCGCCAATTTTTCTGCCCCACCCGTACCAAAGATAGGTTCCGAATGACCACAGTTGCTGCAAATGTGCACACTCATGTTTTCGACAATCCCCAATACAGGCACCTTCACTTTCTGGAACATGACGATACCTTTCATGGCGTCAATTAAAGCAATATCCTGAGGCGTTGTTACCACCAGCGCCCCCGTTACCGGGATGTTTTGTGACAAAGTGAGTTGAATATCACCGGTTCCTGGCGGCATATCGATAACCAGATAATCAAGATCCGGCCATAATGTATCCTGTAACATCTGCATCAATGCTTTACTCGCCATTGGGCCACGCCATACCATTGCATTATCATCTGTTACTAAATAACCAATAGAGTTAGTGGCAAGGCCATGCGTCATGATCGGCGCCATATGCTGCCCGTCTGGAGAAGTTGGGCGCTCTTTGGAGGTTCCCAACATACTCGGAACAGAAGGGCCGTAGATATCCGCATCCAGAATACCGACTTTTGCCCCCTCCTGAGCCAATGCCAGCGCTAGGTTTACGGCGGTGCTGGATTTACCCACCCCGCCTTTACCTGAGCTGACAGCCAAAATATTACGAACGCCATTAATTCCCGGCAGATCATTAGCACGACGTAATGTGCTGATATCATGGATCAATTTCCACGCCACCGATTTTGCGCCGGTTACCGCCTGTAATTTTTCCGTTGTCGCCGTTTTTAACGCTTTAAAGCCGCGTTGCCAGACAAACGGCATCAGTAATTCAATGTGCAAAACACCATCAAGCATCGTACAGTGATGTAAAGCTTTTAGTGTTATCAAATCGCGTTCTAGTGTCAGGTGTGTAAAAGTAGCAAGTATTTTTGTTACCTGAGATTTCAGCAGGTCAGGATTGGTCTGCTCGGGGGATTGTGAGTTCATCCCGGCTCCTTTAATGATTATCATTAGCTAAAAACTATCCCTCCATCATAACAGAACCCAATGCGTTCAGATAAGATTGGCGACAAAAACCCGCTTCCCGTTCACTGATCCAATTTTTATCCAACAAAACTCACTAAGATTGAGCCTTACCCTAGCGACAATTTTTTTAATCGGTTAACATCAAACTTCCTTTTTCACTTATTGGAAGTCAGATCCTTACTATGTCTCAAGTCGCAAAAAAATTATTGGTGACGTGCGCGTTGCCATATGCTAACGGTCCAATCCATCTCGGTCACATGCTGGAACATATCCAAGCAGATATTTGGGTCCGTTTTCAGCGAATGCGCGGCAAAGAGGTTCACTTTATCTGTGCCGATGACGCTCATGGAACGCCAATCATGCTGAAAGCTCAGCAAATGGGTCTTGCTCCTGAAGAGATGATCGCCACGGTGAACCAAGAGCATCATCAGGATTTTACTGGCTTTTCGGTGAGCTACGATAACTATCACTCTACGCATAGTGAAGAGAACCAAGCGTTCTCAACGAAAATCTATCTCGAACTGAAAAAAAACGGCCATATTAAGAATCGTACTATTTCTCAGTTATACGATCCTGAGAAGAATATGTTTCTGCCGGATCGCTTTGTCAAAGGAAGCTGCCCGAAATGTAAGGCAGAAGATCAGTATGGTGATAACTGTGAAGTTTGCGGTTCGACTTACAGTCCGACTGAACTAATCAGCCCCCGTTCTGCCGTCTCCGGTGCGACGCCAGAAATGCGTGAAACAGAACACTTCTTCTTCGATCTGCCCGCATTCAGTGACATGCTGCAAGCCTGGACCCGTTCCGGCGCATTACAGGAACAAGTTGCCAACAAAATGCAGGAATGGTTTGAATCCGGTTTACAACAGTGGGATATCACCCGCGACGCCCCCTATTTCGGTTTTGAAATTCCTGATGCGCCGGGCAAATATTTCTATGTTTGGCTGGATGCCCCTATTGGGTATATGGGTTCTTTCCAAAACCTGTGTGACAAACGCGGCAATCTAAGCTTCGATGAGTTCTGGGCAAAAGATTCCACCGCCGATCTGTATCACTTTATCGGTAAAGACATTGTTTATTTCCATAGCCTGTTCTGGCCGGCCATGTTGGAAGGCAGCGGTTACCGTAAGCCAACCAACGTGTTCGTTCACGGCTATGTCACCGTCAACGGTGCGAAGATGTCCAAATCCCGTGGTACTTTTATTAAAGCCAGCACTTACTTGGATCATCTGGATGCAGACTGTTTGCGTTATTACTATGCAGCCAAACTCTCTGCTCGCATTGATGATATCGATCTGAATCTGGAAGATTTTGTTCAACGTGTTAACAGCGATATCGTTAATAAAGTTGTTAACCTGGCCTCCCGTAATGCAGGCTTCATTAATAAACGCTTTAACGGCAAGCTGGCGGATAAACTGGCTGATCCGGCGCTTTACCAACAGTTTATTGATGGAGCAAAGGTGATTGCAGAAGAGTTTAATAACCGCGAATTCAGCAAAGCAATCCGCGAAATCATGGCTCTGGCTGATTTGGCAAACCGTTATGTGGATGAGCAAGCGCCGTGGGTGGTGGCAAAAGAAGAAGGCCGTGATGCCGATCTTCAAGCTATCTGTTCAATGGGCATCAACCTGTTCCGTGTTTTGATGACTTTCCTGAAACCCGTTTTGCCAAATCTGGCAGAACGCGCAGAGGCTTTCTTAAATACAGAACTCACCTGGCATGATATTGAACAACCGTTGCTGGATCATCAAGTTTCTGCCTTTAAGGCGCTGTTCAATCGTATTGATATGGATAAAGTGAACGCTATGGTTGTAGCATCTAAAGAGAGCATCAACACACCACAAAAAGTCAGCGGTCCACTGGCGGAAGATCCAATTCAAGACACGATCACCTTCGATGATTTTGCCAAAGTTGATATGCGCGTCGCCCTTATTAAACAGGCTGATTTTGTCGAAGGCTCGGATAAGTTGTTGAAACTGATGCTGGATCTGGGTGGCGAAACCCGCCAGGTATTCTCTGGTATCCGCTCCAGTTATCCTGATCCAAAAGCGCTGGAAGGCCGTTTAACCATTATGGTAGCCAATCTGGCGCCACGCAAAATGCGCTTTGGTATTTCGGAAGGGATGGTTATGGCGGCTGGACCTGGTGGAAAAGATATCTTCTTACTCAGCCCTGACAGTGGCGCCCAACCCGGTATGCAAGTGAAATAATAGTCAATTTATTTCATTAATATTTTTACCCACGGGGATCAGCAATGGTCCCCGTTTTTTTGGTGTGATCTATGGCACATTCTCAAGGTTAATTGTATGATGAATACCTCACCAGAATTAGGAATTTTGTTATGTCGTTTCGTGAAGTACTGATTATTGGTTGGCAGTACCTGCGAGCATTTGTTCTGATTTATTTGTGTTTGCTGACAGGTAATGCCATTTCTTCCCTATTACCCATCATTATTCCCGGCAGTATTATCGGCATGTTGATATTGTTCGTTTTATTAGCTTTTCAACTAATTCCTGCTCATTGGGCAAAACCAGGCTGTAGTCTGTTACTAAAAAATATGACTTTGTTGTTTCTGCCTATCGGCGTCGGCGTGATGAATTATTACGATCAACTCAGCCAACAGATAGTTCCGATTGTTTTTTCATGTCTGATCAGTACCGTAATCGTTATGATTATCGTGGCTTACAGTTCCCATTATGTTCATCGTGAACGCCCGATTATGGGTTCCGCATCAGAAGTTAAGAGTGAACAACAAAGACAAGAGAAATAAAAATGTTAAGTCACATTTGGTGGTCGCTGCCATTAACATTAGTTGTATTCTACACCGCAAGAAAACTGTCGCTACGATTCAAAATTCCTATTCTGAACCCCTTATTGGTTTCTATCGCCATCATTATTCCAATATTGCTAATAACCCACACTCCCTATGAACACTATTTTGCCGGCAGCCGAATTCTAAATGATCTACTCCAGCCCGCCGTGGTTGCGCTGGCATTTCCTTTATATGAGCAACTACACCAGATCCGTGCCCAATGGAAATCCATTATCAGCATCTGTTTTATCGGCACTATTGTCGCTATGGTGACAGGCACTGCTATTGCCTTGTGGATGGGCGCAACACCTGAAATGGCCGCTTCGATATTACCTAAATCCGTCACAACACCAATAGCAATGGCAGTAGCTGATGCCATTGGCGGTATTCCGGCAATCAGCGCTGCTTGTGTTATTTTCGTCGGCGTTTTCGGTGCAATATTTGGTCATAACCTGTTCGATCTGTTACAGGTAAAAACCAAAGCGTCCCGTGGCTTGGCAATGGGAACAGCATCACATGCTTTGGGTACCGCTCGCTGTGCAGAAGTCAATTTCGTTGAAGGCGCATACAGCTCATTAGCATTGATGACTTGCGGTATCATTACTTCACTAACAGCCCCTTTTGTATTTCCGGTGCTGCTATACCTATTTGGCTAGTTTATTTTTAGGAAATTTGATGATAATCGCTTGATTACCAACTTCAATTACATAGGTCTCATCCATCTATATGGCATTAATCACATTACAAATCTAATCAGACAACTTAGAATGATCTTAAGTTAATTCGGAGATCACACTATGCAAGCTCGTTTTCACCCCATTTGGGTACAGATACCCCCTAAACTACAGGATGCTCTTTTGCCTTACGCAGGAAACAATGACTTTCCGGCCATGCTCACTGCTAAACAAGCAAAATCCATTAAGAAAGCCTGCGGTTTTGACGATAACACCTTAGCTGTCGCCCTGTTGCCACTCGCAGCGGCATGTTCCCTGACACCAATATCACATTTTAATGTTGGCGCCATTGCCCGCGGTAAAAGCGGAAATCTCTATTTTGGCGCGAATATGGAATTTGCTGGTATGCCACTACAACAAACGATTCATGCTGAGCAATGTGCGATTACCCACGCTTGGTTATTGGGTGAGAAAAAACTGGCATCTGTTACTGTGAATTACTCTCCGTGCGGCCATTGCCGTCAATTTATGAATGAACTTAATAGTGGCACACAATTGGAGATTCACTTGCCAAAGCAGGTACCTTCAACATTAGGTCATTATCTGCCAGATTCTTTTGGCCCAAACGATCTGGGCATCGAGACGTTGTTGATGGACCCGGTTAATCATGGTTATAAATTAGAAACCACGGATACATTAGTCCTGACTGCATTAGACGCGGCAAACCAGAGCTATGCCCCATACAGTAATTCCTACAGTGGTGCTGCGCTTTTAGGAAAAGATGGAAAAATTTATCCTGGACGTTATGCAGAAAATGCCGCATTTAACCCAAGCTTACCCCCATTACAAGCAGCGCTAATTCTGATGAACATTTCTGGTGGTGATTGCCTGGCTATCGAAAGAGCAGTGTTGGTTGAGGGAAAAAGCTGTGATTTATCCCAACGAAGTACAACTCAGTCCATACTTGCTACGCTCGGTTGCAGCAAATTTGATTACTACACTTTCTGAATTCAGTGGAAAATTCATTTTTCCCTCTATGCAGATAGAGGGTTTTCCGCTATAAAAAACAATTACCGTAACATTTTATTAGCCAAATCTGGATGTTATCTCTCATTTTCACTCATAATACCTATAATTAAGTAACATTTACTGTACATATTTTTCCTATCTCTTAGGATCTGTAGCTAACCTTGTTATCCATTTAGTTCAAAGAGTAAGATTCATGGAACTGGAACACGAAAGTAAACGTCCACTATATATTCCCTATTCTGGCCCAATTCTGTTGGAATTTCCCCTGCTGAATAAAGGCAGCGCTTTTACTAAAGAAGAACGCAGCAACTTTAATCTTTACGGTTTATTACCGGAAGCGGTCGAAACCATCGAAGAACAAGCTGAACGTGCTTATCGACAGTATCTTGATTTCAAAAATGATGCAGATAAGCACATTTATCTGCGAAATATTCAAGACACTAACGAAACCCTGTTCTACCGCCTGCTGGATGCACATTTGAACGAAATGATGCCAATCATCTACACGCCAACCGTTGGCGAAGCTTGTGAGCATTTTTCTGATATTTACCGCCGTGCCCGTGGTCTGTTCATCTCATATCCAAACAAAGCACATATTGATGACATGCTGCAAAATGCGACCAAACAAAATGTAAAAGTCATCGTTGTTACCGATGGTGAACGTATCCTTGGTTTGGGCGACCAAGGCATTGGCGGCATGGGTATTCCTATCGGCAAGCTCTCCTTGTATACCGCCTGCGGTGGTATCAGCCCGGCTTATACACTGCCCGTCGTGCTGGATGTCGGCACCAACAACCCACAACGCCTGAATGACCCGTTATACATGGGCTGGCGTCATCCGCGCATCACCGGTGAAGAGTATGATGAATTTGTAGACGAATTTATTCAGGCTGTTAAACGCCGCTGGCCAAACGTGCTGCTGCAATTTGAAGATTTCGCACAAAAAAATGCCATGCCTCTTCTTAATCGTTATCGCCACGAGATTTGTTGCTTTAATGATGATATTCAGGGAACTGCCGCCGTTACGTTAGGTAGCTTAATTGCAGCCAGTCGCGCGGCGGGCCGTCAATTGAAAGATCAAACAGTCACCTTCCTCGGAGCGGGTTCCGCCGGTTGCGGCATTGCAGAACAGATCGTCGCCCAGATGAAATCAGAAGGGTTAAGCGAAGAACAAGCTCGTGCCCGTATTTTCATGGTTGACCGCTTCGGTTTATTGACAGACAAACTGCCAAATCTATTGGATTTCCAGAATAAGCTGGTACAGAAAAGCGACTCATTGACTCAATGGGATGTAAACAGCGATGCCATCTCTCTGCTCGATGTTGTCCGTAATGCTAAACCGACGGTATTGATTGGTGTTTCAGGTCAGTCAGGTTTGTTTACAGAAGAGATCATCCGTGAAATGCATAAACACTGTGAACGTCCAATCGTCATGCCATTATCGAACCCAACTTCCCGCGTTGAAGCCCGTCCTGAAGATATCATCAACTGGACGGATGGCTCGGCTCTGGTTGCGACAGGTAGCCCATTTAATCCGGTAAAATATAAAGACCAGGAGTATCCAATCGCCCAATGTAACAACGCCTATATCTTCCCTGGAATTGGTCTGGGTGTTATTGCGTCAGGGGCCAAACTGGTTACTGACGGTATGTTGATGGCAGCAAGCCGGACGCTGGCGGATTGTTCACCTCTAGCCCAACAAGGTCAAGGCCCGTTACTGCCACTTATTGATGATATTCAGGAAGTATCACGCAAAATTGCTAAACAAGTCGCCAAAGAAGCACAAATACAGGGCGTTGCCACTGTTACCTCAGATGGCGCACTGGATGAAGCAATTGAGCGCAACTTCTGGAAACCTGAATATCGCGTGTACAAACGTACTTCATTCTGATTCTTATCGCTAAAAATATGCAAAAAGCCTGTTAGTAAAAGTAAATTAACAGGCTTTTTTCCTAAAGAGAAAACTTGCTTAGAAATTTCAGGTAAAGTAGCCTTTAACAAATTCAGTCATTAATGTGTATAAAAAGGCAAAAGCATGTGGAAGCGCCTGATAACTGGTCTGTTATTCATCACAGGGATGCTGATACTGACAGCTATTGCACTTGACCGCTGGATTAGCTGGAAAACAGCCCCCTATATCTTTGATGATCTTAAACGACTTTCTGAACGCGAAGTGGGTATAGTGCTTGGTACGTCTAAATATTACCTTTCCGGCGCCCCAAATCAGTACTATATGTACCGTATCCAAGGAGCTGTTAACGCCTATAACAGCGACAAAATTAAATACTTATTACTTAGTGGCGATAACGCTCAACAGAGCTACAACGAACCAGTCACCATGCGCAGAGATTTGGTAAAAGCGGGCATTCCTGCTGCAAATATCGTCTTGGATTTTGCGGGTTTCAGAACCCTTGATTCGATAGTCAGAACCCGAAAGGTTTTTAACACTAATGATTTTACGATTATCACTCAACGATTTCATTGCGAACGAGCACTGTTTATCGCTATGCATATGGGAATTACCGCCCAATGTTATGCAGTTTCTACACCTAAAAATATGGTTACTATTCGGTTACGTGAAATTATTGCCCGCCTTGGCGCCCTGACTGATCTTTATATTCTGAAACGTGAACCTCGTTTCCTCGGCCCTCTGATCCCCATTCCAGCTCCGCATAAGGTACCAAAAGGCATGACTGATTACCCCGCCGTAACCCCAGAAGAATTACGGGCAACGGACAAAACCCAACTTAAGCAGACCGGGCCAACACCGCCGTCATCTCACGCCACCGCCGTTCTACCGGCCCTTGCGGGTAACGGCGTAACCACCAGCATGAAAACAGAATATTCACCGTCCAAATAGGAAGAATAAATGCAAGTAATTCCAAACGGCTAAATTGACCAAAAAACCCAAGATTATAAAACAACAGAGTGCAAATTAAGGTTTGTAGCAAGTAATTACTCATCGCCATTCGTCCAACCTGACTGAGCCAGTAATTAATTCGCCAGCATGAAATAACCGGCCAGAAACCATATATCAAAGCCATATAACCCAGTGCCTGAAATGGCGTTACCAACTCAGCAAGGATATAACCGACAATACCTGACCAAAAGTAATCCCAATTATGGATATATTGGAACACGACAGAGAATATCTGAACAGCAACGCTGAGTGGTATCAGCAATAGCGCCATATTTCGATAATGGCTTACTGAAAATTCACCTTTTAACCAACCATTACGCACTAATCCCGCACCACATAACATCATGCCGATAAGCTGCCAGCCATACTGAACAAACAGCATAACCATCATCAACATGACCTGATTGAAACGCTCTTTTACTGCCAACCATCCACCAGACGTTTTCCAATATGTTTCGTATAACATATGGAATTCCGGCGGCTGCCAAGAAATATCATTAGATTCGCCACGGGACAGAAAACCAAGAATAAACAATAGCGCTAATCCGATCAGATAAAAAATAGCGCCTTTCATAAATAACCTGCTGCTGGCGCTATTTTGGCTAATCAATTGAAAGCTAAAAAAACCGGCCAAACTATAAGAGAGTAAAATATCACCATCCCAAAATAGAATGCCATGTCCCACTCCAATTAGGGCCAGTATGGTTAATCGTGGATAATTCCAGATTGTTCCCCTTGGTAATAGTAGCTCCAAGGTTGCACCAAATAAAAAAGCCAAAATACACAGGAACTTTCCCTGAACAAAAACGCTAAGTACAGACCAGATAATCAAATCAGTTAAAGAAGCAGAACCATTATATGCCGGATTCAAATAAGCGGCGGATGGCAAAGCAAAACCGGAGATATTGAGTAGCAATATCCCCAGTATTGCCAGACCACGAATACTATCCAGCGAGTCAATTCTCTGGCAGGCCATTCTTATATCCCGATGTAAAAATTACACATGGCGAGTCGTGCGTAAAAACTCTTGACGGGTATTTTGACTAGATTTAAACAATCCACCCAAGGAAGTTGTTGTCGTGGTACTGGTTGCATCACGGATACCCCGCGCTTTCACGCAGTAATGAACCGCATCAATCGATACAGCAACATTATTAGTACCAAGCAGTGTCTGTAATGCAATCAGGATCTGTTGGGTCAGACGTTCCTGTACCTGCGGACGTTGTGAAAAAAATTGCACAATACGGTTAATCTTAGACAGCCCAATAACTTTATCTTTTGGGATATAGGCAACCGTCGCCTTGCCATCAATGGTTACAAAATGGTGTTCACAGGTGCTGGTTAGCGTGATATCACGCACTGTCACCATTTCATCCACTTTCATCTTATTTTCTATCAATGTGATTTTCGGGAAATTACTGTAGTCCAACCCGGAAAAAATCTCATCGACGTACATTTTCGCAATACGACCGGGGGTTTCTGCCAAACTGTCATCACGCAAATCGAGATTCAACAGTTTCATAATTTCCGTCATATGCTCCTCAATACGCGCTTTACGCACTTCCGGCACCAACGCCTGACCACGCAAAGGCGTTTCAAGACCACGAGCTTCCAGCGCCGAATGCACAAGTTCAGCTTCTTTACTTAAGGATGACATTATTTTCTCCAAAGACATTACTTTTCATCATCTGGCGGGTAGTAAAATGGATATTCGAGTCATGAAGACCATAACTGAAACAATTCACTACTAACAGGTAACTATTGCACACACTGTAAATGAGCACGTGGTGATTATCCAGTGATTGCTTTTCATAATTATATGAATTTTTTACACACGCCCTTCACTGGTCGGCTTATTCCTGTTACAAACCAATAACCCGGCAATGACCAAAGTAATCAACGCAACATATAACGCAGGCTCCAATCTCCCGGTTATTGCGGTAGAAACCGCTGACAGCATCGGCCCAATAAGCTGCCCGACCGCATATCCGGTGGTTAATAACCCGGCCATATAACGGCTATGTTCTGGTGCTAATTCACGCCCATACTGAAACGCCATTTGCACCACACACATAAAACCACCACCAACCAACAAAGAGCTTAATGCCAGACCACCTATTCCCGGAATGCTCTCAGCGATGAGAATGCCCACAGCTTGAATCCATAAAGTGATCGCAAGCCGGATTTGCGTTGTCAGCATATGACGGGTCAAAATAGCGAAACCGATGCCGATAACTGCGGCGGCGCCAAATATTGGCCAGACAAACTGTGCAAATAAGCTGCCGGGGAAACGATCACTTGCCATTTGCGAAAGAAAAGTCGCAGGTAAAATATAACCAAACCCCGCCAAGCTGTAACTCCATACCAGCCGCTTAATTGCAGGAGTCAAAGTCAGTTTTTTCACCTCGACTTGTGAACGGTATAGCTCACCACGACGGGGCAAATGCCGACTAATATAGATACTACAAATCAGCGCCAAAATGCCATATAACAACCACGCTTCGGAAGCGCTCATTTGCCATGCTTGAATACCGATAGCAAGGATACCAGTAACGAATATCCCGACTCCCGGTCCCGCAAATATGGCAGCACTCAACGCAGGACGATTCAATTTAGTCAACTGTTCATTGGCCCATGATGTCACCAACACCAATGTCCAGCCGCTCGCCCAACCAATAAAAAAACGGGCGATACTGTGCAATATCGCCCCATACAGTAGTGCAGAGAGCAGTGTGATAATCACCGCCCCCCATAATCCGGCCCAAAGCCGATATTCAATCAAACGGCGCGCCCGCATCGCATCATAGGAGCCGGCCAGATATCCCAGATAGTTAAAAGCCGCAACGATACCAGCCCCAGTCAAACTAAACTGGAATTCCGAGATCATTAAAGGCACTTGAGGAGTAAAGGCAGTACGCCCAATTCCCATAGCGACGACCAGCGCCAAAAATCCACTCATTGCGATATGAAAAGCGAGGTAGCAGTGACTTTGTTGAGGAGAAATTGAATTGTTCATAGCCATAAAATATTATTTTTTTAGTTCATTTTTCATAAGCCGTAACAGAAATCAAATACAACATACATTTTTAATTAACAAAGTTCCCAGAAAAACGTAAATTATTTCTGCCCATAAATAAAAAATCAGTAAGAAATTAATTACAGTATCTGGAACGTCAGCGTATATAAATTTTCGTACTCTACTCCACTTATTTACTTTACCTCTAATAAATTACCTCTATTAAGATTAAATCGAGTCTTACAACACAACATTAGCTGAATTAGTCAGGCTTCCACACAATATTGTCCACACAATAATGCCAAAATGGTACTAACAAACCTGTCTATAAGAGATATGATTTATCATGTTATGTCCAAATATTAATAAGGAGCATTTTTATGTATAAAGCATTTCAAGGTAAGACAGCCATTGTAACCGGTGGTGGAACCGGTATAGGACGGGCTATCAGCATTATGCTGGCAGAACAAGGCGCTGCTGTCGCAGTGATCTATTCGCAAAGCGAACTTGAAGCGCTGGAAACAACAGAAACCATTATCAAGGATGGGGGGCAAGCTATCGCGATAAAAGCGAATGTTGCCGACGAATCGGCTGTGCAGGCAATGATAAACACCGTCGTGGAAAAATTTAGCGGGATCGACTATCTGGTGAATAACGCGGCGACAACCAGACAACTTCAATTTGAAGATCTCGATGCCATATCTGGCGATATTTGGGATACCATTATTGATGTTAATGTGAAAGGCACATTTTATTGTTGCCGGTATGCGGCACCTTATCTTAAAGCAAGAACGGGGAGTGCTATCGTGAATGTCGGTAGTATCGCCGGCGAAACGGGCTTAGGTTCTTGTATCCCCTATGCCGCTTCCAAATCAGCGGTTCACGGACTGACAAAATCCTTAGCTCGGGCACTAGCTCCATCGGTCAGGGTTAACTGCGTAGCGCCAGGCGCCGTTGAAACAAGATGGTGGAAAGGGAGAGAAGAGAAAATGCATACGCTTTGCACTTATTTGCCCTTAGAAAGAATTTCAACGCCAGAAGATGTTGCAGAAATAACCTTAATGTTGTTAAAAGCAGAATCGATGACAGGACAAATCATAACAGTTGACAGTGGTCAAACCTTATAATCTCTTGCCCGCTTTCTAACCTGGCTATGACAATAACATATCCCCTGATGCCAGGTTAATCGTCATGTTCTACGTACTTATCACATGTCGCGGCATTTTGGATAACCAACACCAATATCGCCGCGTTTATGGAACATACGATCAAAATCAAATATCACTCACACCTATGATGATCTCTGCCATAATGCCATTAATAAAAAACGTTATCTGGGAGCATCACTTATGGATCACTGTCATACCTCTGGATTGATCTCTTTGCAGCAGGCGTTGGAAAAACTTCTGACGCAAGTTACACCACTGACTGACACAGAAACCGTCAGCCTCCCGCAAACATCAGGACGCATCACTGCAACAAATATTATTTCTCCTATCAATGTGCCCCCTTTTGCTAACTCAGCAATGGATGGTTATGCCGTACGCCATGCAGATTTAAATGGCACCAAACCACTGCCTCTGGCAGGAAAAGCGCTGGCAGGCTCCCCCTTTCAAGGAGAATGGCCGGTTGCAACTTGTATCCGCATTATGACTGGCGCACCGATCCCCACTGGCGCTGATACGGTTATTATGCAGGAACACACAGAAATTACTGACGATGGCATCGTTTTCACTCAGCCAGCTAAACAAGGTCAAAATATCCGTCTGGCCGGCGAAGATATAACTAAAGGTGCAGTGGTACTACCCGCAGGCAACAAATTATCCACCGCTCAGTTACCCTTGATTGCATCTTTAGGCGTCACCGACGTTGAAGTGGTTCGCAAATTGAAAGTCGCGATTTTCTCGACGGGTGATGAACTACAAGCTATCGGTCAACCGCTTAAAGAAGGGCAAATTTATGATACCAACCGTTTTGCCATTCGCCTGATGCTGGAGAAGCTGGATTGCGACATTATTGATTTCGGGGTTATTGCAGACAATCCCCAAGCTTTACGGCATGTTTTTGAGGAAGCAGATCAAAAAGCTGATTTAGTCATCAGCAGTGGCGGCGTTTCTGTGGGTGAAGCAGACTACACCAAGCAGATATTGGACGAATTAGGCGAGATCAGTTTCTGGAAACTGGCAATTAAACCGGGTAAACCTTTCGCTTTTGGCAAACTAAAAAATACTTGGTTCTGTGGTCTGCCCGGTAATCCAGTTTCAGCCGTTCTCACTTTCTATCAATTAGTTCAACCTTTAATCGCGCGTCTGTCCGGTTTTACGGCATGGCAACCCCCTATGCGTCTGCGCGCCAAGGTCACTACGCCATTGAAAAAGACACCGGGAAGAATGGATTTTCAACGGGGTATTGCTTCAGTGAATGAACAAGGTGAACTAGAAGTTCGTACGACAGGGCATCAAGGCTCTCATATATTTAGTTCATTCAATCAAGGGAACTGCTTCATTGTTCTGGAACGTGAGCGTGGGCGGGTAGAAGTTGGTGAAAATGTTGAAATCGAATTGTTCAATCACTTACTGAAAAATGAATAATGACCATTGAACTCACAGACACAGAAATCCTACGTTATAACCGTCAAATTGTTCTACGTGGGTTTGATTTTGACGGTCAGGAAAAATTGAAATCTTCGACGATCCTGATAGTCGGTGCGGGTGGTTTAGGTTGCGCGGCATCTCAGTACCTGACCGCAGCAGGTGTCGGAACAATAACATTACTGGATTTTGATACCGTTTCTCTCTCGAACCTGCAACGGCAGATACTGCATCGGGATGAACGTATCGGCATGGCTAAGGTGCATTCAGCCCAATTGACGCTCCGGGCAATAAACCCACATGTCACGATTAAAACCGTTAATGGATTACTGGAAGATAAAGCGCTAGATGAGCTTATCAGCCAGAACAATGTTGTCTTGGATTGTACTGATAATGTGGCAATCCGCGAACAACTGAACCGGTTGTGCCTGGCAAGGAAAACACCTCTGGTTTCTGGCGCGGCTATTCGCATGGAAGGGCAACTAACTACATTTACTTATCAGCCAAATGCCCCCTGCTACCGTTGCCTGAGCAGACTGTTTGGCGAAAACAATTTAACATGTGTAGAAACGGGAGTGATGGCGCCATTAGTCGGTACCATCGGTACATTGCAAGCAATGGAAACCATCAAACTCCTTACTGGATACGGCAAAGTCAGTAGCGGAAAAGTTTTATTGTTTGATGCAATGACGATGCAATTTCATGATATTAAATTATCCAAAGATCCCAATTGCGAAGTGTGCAACAGTTAATCTATCCACCGATAGAAATAACAGTCTCGAAATAACACGCCCCGGTTATCTCAACCAGGGCGATTTATCTCATAAGATGATTACTCAACAATTCCCTGACTTCTCAGATACTCATCATAAGTACCTTTGAAATCAATGACCTTATCAGATTTAATTTCCATAACTCGGCTTGCCAATGAGCTAACAAATTCCCGATCATGAGAAACAAATATCAAAGTACCTTTATACAATTCAAGCGCAAGGTTCAAGGATTCAATGGATTCCATATCCAAGTGGTTTGTTGGTTCATCCATTATCAGAATATTTGGTTGTTGCATCATCAATTTACCAAATAGCATCCGTCCTTTTTCACCACCCGATAACACTTTGACTTTTTTCTTAATGTCATCCTGGCTGAACAACAAACGTCCTAATACGCTACGAACAGCTTGTTCATCGTCCCCTTCTCTCTTCCATTGGCTCATCCAGTCAAAAACCGTCAGATCGCAGTCAAAATCACTGGCATGATCCTGAGCGTAGTAACCAATGCTACTATTTTCAGACCATTTAACTGTGCCGCTATTTGGCTCTGTCTCACCAACTAATGTTTTCAGAAAGGTCGTTTTACCGATACCGTTAGCACCGATAACAGCTATTTTCTCGCCAACCTCCAGCAAAAGATTGAGATTTTTAAACAGAGGACCATTGTCATAACCTTTAGTCAAACCTTCCAATTCCAGAGCATTACGGAACAACTTTTTATCCTGCTCAAAACGAATATAGGGATTCTGACGACTGGATGCTTTAACTTCTTCCAACTGGATTTTATCAATCTGACGAGCACGGGAAGTCGCCTGTTTTGATTTAGACGCATTAGCGCTAAAACGGCTGACAAAAGACTGTAACTCCGCAATCTGCGCTTTCTTCTTCGCATTATCAGCTAGCAGACGCTCACGGGCTTGAGTGGCGGCAACCATATATTCATCATAATTACCGGGGAACAGACGTAATGCACCGTAATCAAGGTCGGCCATATGAGTACAAACTGTATTCAGGAAATGACGATCATGGGAAATAATGATCATGGTGCTATTTCGTTCATTCAGTATTTGCTCTAACCAACGAATCGTATCGATATCCAAGTTGTTCGTTGGTTCATCCAATAACAGAACATCAGGATTAGAAAACAGTGCCTGAGCCAGCAATACACGCAATTTCCAGCCTGGCGCCACTTCGCTCATCAAACCGTAATGCTGTTCTACTGGAATACCAACACCTAGCAACAACTCTCCGGCACGTGCTTCGGCACTATAACCATCCATCTCGCCATAAGCGACTTCCAGATCCGCAACGCGATAGCCATCCTCTTCACTCATTTCCGCCATCGCATAGATGCGGTCACGCTCCTGCTTTACCTGCCACAGTTCCGTGTGCCCCATAATCACGGTATCCAACACCGTGTACTCTTCAAAAGCAAACTGATCCTGACGCAGTTTACCAATACGCTCATTGGGATCAGTGCTGACATTACCGGCAGTGGGTGTCAGATCACCACCCAGGATTTTCATAAAAGTGGATTTACCGGAACCATTCGCGCCAATCAGACCATAACGGTTACCGTTGCCAAACTTGACAGAAATGTTTTCAAACAGGGGCTTACTGCCAAATTGCATGGTGATGTTGTTTGTACTTAACACTGCATTCGCTCTTACATTTAGAAACAAAAGGGAAATCGGAAAAATCAATAGCGGCGCATTATGCCACAACAAGGTTAAGAGATCGCGGGAAGTTTTGTGCGTTATTCGAGCTAATTAAAGATGCATACATGAGGTTAAGTTATCATGTCAGAGAGACATAATATATGTAGCACAATGTAATTCGCATCAGCATTCAGTTATAAGAGATGAATGATGATAGAAATAATCCAAGTCCCATTTCGCCATCCAATTGATCCCTATTTGATTAACTTCCTGAAAAAAACTACCCGTTCTGTTTCTATAAACCCAAGAGACAAATGAAGAGCCAGTGATTCTTCATTATTTATTTCAGCGTCTGATGCCATTTCAGTACATCCACGATCCTTAGCCCAATTTTTAATATGAGTGATAAGACGAGTCGCTAAACCCTTTCTTCTTAATTCCGGGGAAATATAGATCCCTTCAAGGTAAGCTACTGGAGAGGAATTGCATCCATTGACATATTCAAATCTCAGTGAAGCCTCTGCAAAACCGCAAAAATCACCTAAATCCGATTGGATCATAAAAGCAATCTGGTTATCAGAATTCAAAATCGAGTTCATTTCTTCACGGTGACTTTCTTCTGATGCCGTAGGCCATAATCTATTCCGCAAATACAACCATTCATTAAAATTATGGCTGTTACTCACTACAATTCGATAGAGATTATTTTCCAACTGAATATGCGACGATTGCTGATGTTTATTATCCATTTTTGACTCAAACATTTTTTTCCTATTTAACTTACATCGTACTGCAAATTCGTTCCCTAAAATAGACTCCAGAGAGAAGCCCTGGAATTTTCCCCAGGGCGCTCCTCCAACTTAAAGGCTTGCTTGCAAGATTTGGCGACTAATATCTAACGTAATGTCTCTGTTTTCACCCAATTGAGTCAGACCGTGAGCTTCCAATCGTTTCACCACCCGATCAATGTCATCAACACCAAGGTTGTAATCTGACAAATGGGTCTGAATTCCTAAATCCTCGAAGAAACCGCGAGTATATGCAATAGCTTGATCAATTCGTTGTTCTTCATCTCCACTGGTAATACCCCAAACACGCTCACCGTACTGCAACAATTTGATACGCTTGCTTTCCCGGCAGATTTTCAGAGTAGCAGGCAGGAGAATCGCCAATGTTCGAGCATGATCAATACCGTAAAGCGCAGTTAATTCATGACCGATGTAATGTGTGGACCAATCCTGCGGCACACCAGCACCAATCAAACCATTGAGAGCCAAAGTCGCGACCCACATTAGATTGGAGCGGATCTCGTAATTATCCGAGGTGTTCATAGCCTGGGGGCCTATTTCAATCAATATCTGCAATAGCCCCTCAGCCAACCTATCTTGCACCATGCCATTAGCAGGATAAGTCAAATACTGTTCCATCACGTGTGTGAAAGCATCAGCCACCCCATTAGCCACCTGATGTAACGGAAGAGTATAGGTTTTCGTTGGGTCCATAATGGAGAATTGAGGAAAAACAAGCGAACTCATAAAATCCAGCTTAACTTGTTTCGCTTTATTGGTAATCACCGAACTATTGTTCATCTCTGAACCTGTCGCGGGTAGCGTCAAAACGGTACCAAACGGGAGAGCACTCTGAACAAGCGATCCCCCCTCTTCCAAAATACGCCAAGGCTCTCCTGCAAAATTCACAGCCGCCGCCACAAATTTAGTGCCATCAATCACAGAACCACCGCCGACAGCGAGCAAGAAATCCACTTCACTATTGCGTATCAATTCAACCGCTTTCATCAACGTTTCGTAAGTCGGATTAGCTTCAATACCACCAAACTCCTGGACAGTTCTATTAACCAACGCACTTCTGACTTCATCCAACGTTCCGGTTTTTTCAGCACTGTTGCCGCCGTAGAGAATCAGTACCCGCGCATCCCGTGGTACCAAGCTATCAAGACGGCTAATAGTTTCTTTACCAAAAACGATTTTAGTTGGGTTGTAATACCTAAAATTTCGCACAACTACCTCACTGTATAGGTCGAATTATGTCTAGTAGCATTTAATTATCAGGACCGACACGGACGACTAACTTGCCGAAATTATGGCCTTGCAACAAGCCAATAAACGCCTGTGGAGCATTTTCCAAACCTGACACCACCTCTTCACGATATTTTATCCTGCCATCATCAAACCATGCGGATATATCACGTGAAAATTCATCAAAACGCCGAGTATAATTATCAGTCACAATGAATCCCTCCATCCGAATTCGCTTCCTCAACAGTTTATTCATCAACAAAAACAAGCGATCTGGCCCTTCTGGAAGGTTAGTGGAGTTATAACGAGAAACCATTCCGCAAACCGGAACGCGAGCAAAGTCATTCAGTAACGGCAAAACAGCGTCAAATACCTTGCCGCCCACATTTTCAAAATAAATATCAATTCCCTTCGAACAAGCCTTGCACAACTGTTCTTCAAAGTCTGGAGCATGGTGGTCAAGGCAAACATCAAATCCCAATATATCAACAGCATGGCGACACTTTTCCGCACCACCCGCTACGCCAACGACATAACAGCCTTTAAGCTTACCGATCTGACCAACCGTTGCACCAACCGGACCCGTTGCCGCAGCAACAACCAATGTTTCACCAGCCTTGGGTTGACCGATATCCAACAGCCCGGTATAAGCAGTCAAGCCTGGCATACCGAACACTCCTAATTGATAGGATGGGTGAACAGGCGATTGGCCTAAGTTGAGAAGGCCGCTACCATCGGAAACGGCATAATCCTGCCAACCGCTATATGCCAGTACCCAATCACCCACCTGATATCTCCGATGATTTGAAGACACTACCCGACTCACTGTTGCACCAACCATAACGCTATCAAGCTCCACCGGTGGCACATAGGATGGTTCATCACTCATTCGCCCACGCATATAAGGATCTAGCGAAAGAAAAACGCTGCGTAACAGTATTTCTTTCTCCTTTATCTCAGGAATAGGTTGCTGTTCCAGACGAAAATCAGTCAGTGTCGGGGAACCATTCGGACGTGAAGCCAAGACGATACGGCGATTTATTTGTTGTGTTTGAAACATTCATCTTCTCCTTCAACATTAAAAGTCAGTATCATTGAGATACCAAAAAAGTAGACCAGTCGTCTAATCATTAGGTATAAAAAAACACTGATGAATAGTGACTTCCAACAGTGTTTTTATTCGCTATGCATTCAATAATCGTTTCGTGCTAGCCATAGCACTTTGCAGCGGCGCGTTACTCTGGGTGATCTTCGCCATCAGGCTAGCCCCTAACCAAGTCTGATATAGCGCCTCAGCCAGCGGAAAAGCTTCCTCAACAGAACAATTCAATCCACCCTCATGAACAATGCTTTCCACGACAGAGGCAAGGCGCATAACAATACTCTTTGTCCCATTCTCCAACACCAGACGCATCGCTACAGATAGATCACTCACCTCAGCTCCGAGCTTAACCGCCAAACACTTTTGCCCACAAACAGTACCGTCTTCCAACGGCTCCAACCAACCTTGCCAGTACTGCATTAAGTTCTCTTTCGCTGTCCACTCCTTACGCGCCATGATGTTATCCATCCTTTCGAGATGGTGCGTAAAGTAATCTTCAAGCATAGCGGCGCCAAATACCTCTTTCGACGCGAAATAATGGTAAAACGAGCCTTTCGGCACTTCTGCCGCCTTTAAAATTTCATTAAGTCCGACGGCTGAAAAGCCTTTACATCCAATAACTTGTTGAGCAATGTCTAGGATGTGCTGACGGATATCTTGGGGGTTTCTATTCGTTTGCATAGATACAACTTATACCGAATTAGACCAGTCGTCTACAATTTAAAACAAAAATTTTCAGTGGGCAAAAAAATTAGGAAATTCTCTGCTAACACCACTTGCTACCCGTTTCTTACTGATTTATAGCGTCACTCTAAAGCGCATGTTACACCGGCAACTTATCAATAGAATAATCCATCATTAAAAATAGACTGTTTTGATTTTTTACTTTTAATAAGATAGCAAGAAGCTTCCAATTGGTACTCTGAATGACAAAACGATATCGTGATACGATTTAGTTTTATGCTGAATGTGTTTTTAAATCAGACACAAAGAAGAAATAAAAATAACCAATAATGCCACACTGAAAATAAACATATTAAGGTTCAATGACATTATATTTATAACAATTTCATTTTTTTATGCTATTTTAATCAAGGATGTAATAATCCCTGTCGTGAATATAATATTAGCTCATTATCCAAATATCTGTTAATCAATAAGTCAATGAATCAGAAAACTTATTAGCAATAATAAAGACTTATCAAATTAGTGCATTTATTGCTACTCAAAATAAATACAATCTGTGACTAAGTTATACTCATTCGATATTACAACACATTAACATTTCATCAATATAATGATGAATTAATGTTCAAAAATAATAAAATCATTATTAACTCGCCATAGATTTAGCGGACTATTTTTATTTTCCATTATAGTTGTTTTATATATTATCTATTAAAAACATAGACATATTTTATCATTTATATCTACGTTTTTAAGTACAAAAATATAATTAACCGGTTGTTATTTTATAATAAAACACAAAGAGCAAAAAAAATTGACTTTTATCTGAGAGAAACGGTATCTTAAAAAACATCGAGGCAAAATAAAGCCTTTTATCTACACCATTTAATAGATAGTTTTTTTTGATTTTAATCTTTTAAAAGGATAAAAATTATTAAAAGCGATAATAAAATGGTGGTAACGATAAATAAAAACACCAAAATATAAAAAGATTGAAATTCAGGAAATATGAGGAAATGGAATTCTAATAAGAAGTAAAAATAAGCTATCAAATATAGCTAAGAAGGTTCCACCCCAAGTTATTTTATATAACCATAACAGGTTGAATTAAAATCTTGGAATTTATTAATTATACTTTTAAAATCAATCACAAGAGGTGATACTATGTCAGAGATCGAAGCAATTTCCTTAAAAGCACCAATCAGCGTTATTGTAAAAGTAACTAACAAATCACCATATAAACTTAAACTTATTCAGGATTCTATCCGTCTTGATCAAGGTGAGTGGACCACTCTTCCTCCTCAAGTAATTAATAGAAGCAATGACAACACTCCTGGAAAAGCGATTTGGAGAAGTGATTCAAACAGCCTGTTAGGTGGTGTTGCAGGGCGTTGTACCTATGTATTTGTAGATAGCAAAGGCGAAATCTATAGCATCTATATTACATGGAGCAATCCTTTGATTGGCAGCAGCAGCTACTCAATCTCAACCGATTATTTAGGTGATGATTTACACTTATCCTATACAGCGGATGGCGGTAACAATCCAATAGTAGAATATATGATTGTAAGCTAATATTTAACCATTAATATTAACAACCATTCCTGTGGTAAAATATTTAAATAAATATTTATGCAACAGGAATGGTTTATTTATTTCGAGAATTAATATCTTATCTACCTTAATCAAAGGTGAATGCTGATTATTTCTCTCATTTCTGTATCATACTCTCTTTCATTAAAGTGGATCGTATCCCCATATTTTTAATTCCCTTATCAGTTCAAGTTTTATTTTCTGGTTCCTTATTGACAGTATTACAATAATATCGATTTTTCATTATAAAATTGATTTTAATAGGTTTTTATCGATGGCGCCCGATAAGTATCAAAACGATCGAGTAAGATAGCAGGATCTTGTTCAATTATTGCCATATGACGATATTTTTCATGCAAAAATTGCTCATCCGCCATTTTATTAATCATGGCAATGAGCGGATCATAAAAGTTATTAATATTAAGAATACCGCAAGGTTTCGTATGTAACCCAATCTGACTCCAAGTAAATACCTCGCTAAACTCTTCTAACGTACCAAAGCCACCAGGCAAAGCAACAAAACCATCAGCTAATTCAATCATTTTGTTTTTACGCTGATGCATAGTTTCAACAACGTATAATTCAGTCAGATTTTTATGTGATATTTCCCGAGCTTCCAATAATGTTGGAATAACACCAATCACTTTCCCGCCCTCTGCCAAAACCGTATTAGCAACAGTTCCCATAATACCTACACTGGCGCCACCATAAATAAGCGTAAGATTACGTTTAACCAATTCCTTTGCGAAGATAATGACATTTTCTTTATAGATTTCAGATACACCCAGACTTGAACCACAATAAACAGCAATACTTTTCATTATCTCAGCTCCTGTTGCTTTATCTCCACATGAAAATCAGGATTATACGTTAATATCACAATCATACAACTCACTTATAAAACTGATATCAAGCAAAACAAAATAAGAATGGCTTTTTCATATTCAATATATTAGCATTAATCATAACTTATGCTTAATTATTATGATATGAAATCAAACATCAATCAGATTGTAATAAATACCTTCATCACTTGTAATCCCTCAATTATCAACACATCAAAATAAAATATAGATTTATATCAGGATTATATTTCAATAATAAAATTTAATTTCACTATAACCATATAATATGGTCTAATAAATGAAAAATATTTCGTTAAAATTATATTCTCTAAACCTATTGAGTTATCTACGTTTCACTGCCAAGATTATCGGTCAGATCATTTGATTTTAATTGAGGTTTTGCCCGGATGTCTTCTTCCAAGCTCCAAAAGAGTGCCTTTCCATTAATACCTGTAATACTGTTACTGCTTGCCATGACATCAATTCAGAGCGGTGCTTCTCTTGCCAAAACGCTGTTTCCGGTCATCGGCGCACCGGGTGTTACCGCACTGCGCCTAGGTCTTGGAACTATCATTCTGTTTATTATTTTTAAACCCTGGCGTCTGCGTTTTAGCCGAAAATCCATTATGCCACTGCTTACCTATGGTATTGCTCTTGGCGCGATGAATTATACATTCTATATGGCGCTGACAACTATTCCTTTAGGTATTGCCGTGGCCCTTGAGTTTACCGGCCCGCTGGCTGTAGCCATGTTCTCATCACGCCGACCAATAGATTTTCTCTGGGTGGCATTGGTTATCACCGGTTTAGCTTTCCTACTCCCCATTGGCAATAATAATATTGATAACTTAGATCCTACAGGGATCATTTATGCACTCAGCGCGGGTGTTTGCTGGGCGCTATATATTATTTTCGGCCAACGCGCCGGTGCAGGTCATGGAGCAGCAACAGTGTCTGTTGGTTCATTTATCGCTGCTATGATATTTTTCCCTGTCGGTTTGATACAAACAGGGCCAGAACTATTATTTGACATGTCCATTCTCCCCTTGGCGCTGGCAATTGCGATTCTGTCTACTGCATTCCCATATACACTGGAAATGATCGCTCTGACCCGTTTACCCGCACAGACATTTGGTACTCTGATGAGCCTTGAACCCGCACTGGGTGCGCTATCTGGTATTGTATTTTTGAACGAACATTTGACTATAACGCAATGGCTGGCACTATTCTGTATTATTTTTGCCTCCATCGGTTCTACGTCAACAATAAAAGGAAAACCTAAAATCACCGAAGTCGATTAATTATTTTCTTTAATCGAGATAAAATGGAAGCCGGAGTCATAACGTTATTCTCCGGTTTTTTTATAAATGAACTCATTCATGATTAAATTATTCACACAAATTCATCTTATAAATTATTATATTTTTCAATATTATCATAAGAATTCCATGGTAAATATTTTCCTATAAAAATTAACTATTGATTTAATAGGAACAAGCTATATGATTTAAGACTAATATTGAGTTACATTCGTCTCAGTCAATAAAAAACTCATTATTAATACCAAGGGAAAACTATTATGGATACTGCAAGATTAATCAAAACAGGGATATCCACACTACTTTATACTCGCAATGATATCGATGATGATATTAAACAGGAAACCATTGAAATTCTGAACCACACGGTTATCCAATTTATTGATCTTTCCCTGCTTACCAAACAAGCACATTGGAACATGCGTGGCAGAAATTTCATTTCCATCCATGAAATGCTGGATACCTTTCGTGCCACGATTACTGAACATACGGATATTTTTGCAGAAAGAGTCGTACAACTAGGTGGAACAGCTCTTGGCACCGTACAAGAAATTAGTAGACACACGATACTGAAAAGTTACCCAACAAATATCCATGACGTGCAAGACCATCTAAAAGCATTAGCCGACCGTTATGCTGTTGTCGCTAATGATATCCGCAAAGCGATGGATGAAGTTGAGGATGAAAACACCGCGGATATGTTAACCGCCGCCTCCCGTGATCTCGACAAATTCTTATGGTTTATTGAAGCAAGCGTTGAGCAATAAAATATAAAGAGCCGTCATATTAAGAGCTCTGAGACTTACAGGTCCCTGTTAACAACGGGGACCTGTTTACATTAACCTTTCATTACCCAAGACTCCGACACAGCAAAACATCATAAAATGCCCTCCATACGGATAAATTTCGCCATATTCTTTAAAAATCAGCACAAATTGTCTATAATCCACACTTATTTTCAGAAATAACTTGAGGAAATAATAAAATGGATAACGAAGTAAAAGACAGTAATGGCACCCTGCTTAATGATGGTGATTCTGTACAGATCATTAAGGATCTAAAAGTAAAGGGCACATCAGCAACGCTAAAACGCGGCACTTTAATTAAAAATATCCGTTTAACTCATCGTGACGATGAAATCGAATGTAACGCAGATAAAATCAGAGGGTTAGTATTGAAAACCTGTTTCCTGAAAAAAGTAGGATAAATCGCCTTTTCTATCGATTTTATTTACCGGATTAGCCGATAAAAAAAAGGGGGGGAGAAGGCTGCTCAAGGGCAACCTTGTTAAGCTGTGAGCGAAGCTAACTAACAGCCCCCCTTTCTTTATGTCTATGCTTATAACTATCGTTAAAACAATCTAATATCTTTTAATTTTTCTCAACGGAGAACAAAACCGTGCGATCTGTATCACCTTGTTTTATCTTTATAAAAATATTACCTTTACTCCAATACTCACCGCCATTTTTCATAAATCCTATATTTTCAATATAGTTTATTAACTCTATTTTACGATTCTGATTAACATTTGAAAATACAACCTCGTTAATCATTGGTTTTGTCCCATCAGGTGAATCGTAATAAATAATATAGTCACTTGAAATAAATGGCATTCCTTTAATTTCATCAAAAGTGAACATATTATATTTAATAAAGTCATTTTTCGTATATGACAAATTAATATTTACAAATAAAACAGGGGTAATTAAAACCACCCCCAAACAAATAAATATAATAAATATTTTTTTTATAAATTTATTCAATTTCAATGCCAACATCTCTTTTTACACCTATGTTATATCCAGTTTTATCGTTAATATGTATTAATACTTGATTTCCATCTATATCATTTATAGGTGATATAGTATTCAAAAATGCGGGTAAAGACGAATAATAAAGCCTAAGCTATATTGACAAAATTGTAGCTTTAAAGCTACAACATGCCACATGAATACGATTAAACATTACCCCATTTCCGATGAACGGGATTTACATATAGAGTTCCTGAAAGAGATTCGTGACCCGATAGCGAAATCAAAAATTTCGTCGCGGGTTAACCGGATGGTCACAGGAAATTTTGGTGATCATAAACCATGCAGAGAAGGTGTCTGGGAGCTTCATATAGACCTGGCTATTGCATGCCTGAAAGATTACTTAAAGAGGTGATTATGACCAAAGCACGTTTACATGATGATGCGATGGCGCAGCTTCTCCGCGAAGACCCTGAATTTGCGCAGTACTATCTGCATCAGGCTTTTGTTGATATGGATGAAGAAGGCGGGCAGGAAACGTTTCTAATAGCATTGCGCCACGTAGTAGAGGCGCATGGAGGAATGGCTCAGATTGCTGACAAAAAGCGCAAGAATATAAAAAACAATATATAGAGCTAAATTAAGCTTGAGAAAAATATCAAAAAACTAACTATGCCTCTTGTTAAATGAAGTTCCTGTAAATAATTTATTTAAATTAATTTAAGTTATATCTTTGTCATATCAGCAAAAGACTTCTGCGTTTATTGCTCTTTTTTATTGCAATTTATCTCATGATAATAAAACCTTTCTTAATTAAATATTAAATGAGGCTTATTATGTCTGTTCCTGCATTTGGATTAGGTACTTTTCGTTTGAAAGATGATGTTGTGATTACATCAGTAAAAAATGCTCTTGAATTGGGATATCGTGCAATTGATACAGCACAGATTTATGAGAATGAAGCAGCGGTAGGACAAGCCATAGAAGAAAGCGGTGTAGCCCGTGAAGATATCTATATCACGACAAAAATCTGGACAGAAAATTTGGGCAAGGAAAAATTGATACCGAGTCTTAAAGAGAGTATAGCTAAGCTGCGCACTGATTATGTTGACTTGACGTTAATTCATTGGCCATCCCCAAATAACGTTGTCAGTGTTGATGAAACAATGAATGCGTTACTGGCCGCCAAAAATATGGGATTGACACGAGAAATCGGCGTTTCAAACTTTACCATTGATCTAATGCAACAGGCTATCGATGCAGTAGGTGTTGAACACATCGCCACGAACCAGATTGAACTTTCTCCCTATCTACAAAACTGTCATGTGACAGCTTGGGCGAAAGATCATGGAATTCATATCACTTCCTATATGACCCTTGCTTATAGTAAAGCTCTTCAAGATGAGGTTATCGGACGCATAGCCACAAAACATCAGGCCACTCCTGCGTAGGTGATTTTGTCTTGGGCGATGACATTAGGTTATAGCGTGATCCCTTCTTCAACTAAACGCGAAAATTTACAAAGTAATCTGAGGGCTTCCATGCTTAGACTTGATGCAAACGATATGACGGCTATCGCCACACTTGACCGTAACGAACGCCTGGTTAGTCCAGAAGGGCTTGCCCCTCAATGAGATAATTAATTAATCCTGCTTATTAATAAACTCGATAATCTCTTAGCGTTGCAGGAGAATATTTGTTTATTTCAGCTCCTTCGGGAGCTGTTTACATATTTACTTAGATATAAAAAAACTCGAACATTTTTACATTTACAGCAAAAGTCTTTTGTACTAATAAGCCTTTTTAGAAAGAATTCGCGAAGCATAATATCTCCATATACACAAATTAAAATCAATGATTAATGAAGAGTGAGGAATATTATGCTGTTTGAACGCTATTCTCTGAATGGTTTGTCGTTATCTAATCGCATTGTTATGCCGCCAATGACACGTTCACGGGCCGGAACAGACGGTATAGCGACTGATTTGATGGCTGAATATTATGCACAACGTGCCAGTGCGGGACTAATTATCAGCGAAGGTACACAAATCAGCCAACAGGGACAAGGATATGCATGGACGCCAGGTATTTATAAGTCTGAGCAGGTGATAGGATGGAAAAAAGTAACAGATGCGGTACATATGGCAGGAGGCAAAATTTTTGCTCAATTATGGCATGTGGGACGAGTTTCACACACGATTCTACAACCTGATAATTCTGCGCCTGTTTCTCCCTCTGCCCTCCAAGCAAAAGGTGTAAAAGTTTTTCTGGATGTGGAAGGCCGTGGACCTAAACATGGTATCGGTGAAATGGTACAACACTCGCAGCCACGAGCACTGACACTTGATGAAATTCCAGATATCGTAAATGATTATGTTCAAGCGGCAAATAATGCTATTGCCGCCGGTTTTGATGGCGTAGAGCTTCATGCGGCGAATGGTTATCTTATTAATCAGTTTATTGATTCTCAGACCAACCTACGAGATGACGAATACGGTGGAACTTTACAAAATCGTTTACGTTTCTTGAGAGAAGTCGCTACATCAGTGGCTACCGCAATAGGGAAAGATAAGCTAGGTGTTCGCCTGGCGCCACTCACAACCCTGATGGGTTCAAAAGATGACACGCCCGAAGCAACTTATCTGGCTGCCGCGAGTGTGCTGAATAATATCGGGGTAGCCTATATTCATATTGCCGAAGCTGACTGGGAAGACGCTCCCGTCATGCCAATCGCCTTCAAAGAAGCTTTTCGCATACTTTATCACGGCACGTTGATATATTCGGGAAAATACACTTTGGAACGCGCGGAAGAAGCGCTAAGTGACTGCTCCCCGCCGTAAAAACGGCGAGGCTTCCCACTTCTCAGGCCGCCACCGTCTTTATGACGGATTTACGCTGGCCTCCGTGGGCAGAGACGACGAGTCCCGCCGCCTGTAATTCTGTTATGCCCTTGCGCTCGATGTTGAGCGCCGCATTGATATCGCGGTCATGTTCGACTCGACAGAAAGGGCATTGCCAGAGCCGCTTACGCAGCGGCATTTCCAGCATTTTGTAAC
>NZ_PUWT01000007.1:0-92101 GCF_002968995.1 Photorhabdus hindustanensis | reverse complement strand
GCCTTCTGCGCCCGCAATCACGGCACACAGTGACGAAAACAGGATGTCAAATAAAGGATAGGTGACTTTCGCACTCTGGCGAGGGTCTTGGATTGCCGAAAAATGAAGGGTAAAGTTCTCAAGGCACATGATATAGGTTTTCACTCTCAAAAGAGAGTATAAGATCACAGTGCTTTATTTGAAGCAACCTATTTTATTTTTGGCTAAAAAACATTCGTGATCTTGCCCTGATTCACTTTATGATCTTCAAAAATACAGCAAAGCAATAGCCGAACAAGCAGATATTATGTTTAACGATATTCTAATTGCCGCTCTTAATAACTATAACAGTGAAGATTTTTATGAGCCAGAGACACAGGCAAAGCGCTCAATGATATATTGGACAAGTGACTATACTAATATTCAATCCCATTTAACTTTTGGCGCACAACGAAAATCTTCGCGTGTCTGTTTAGATCCAAATGACACAGATAATTTATTTATCGACCATAACTACAATAATATTTTTCTCGGCGATGTATTTTTGAATGGTGGTAGGTCATCTAGAAAAGGTAGCTATAATTATCTTTCAGCAACAGAACCACAAACGTATGAAAGGGGCCCGACTCAAATTACCTTACAGGTTAAATCGGCAGGACGGTATCGTTTACGAATGTATTATGCCTATATGTCAGATTCATTCAATTTTGATTCGGCAATTCAAATGAAGCTAGAACAATCAAACAGCACTATTTTCGATCAAAATATCAAATTCTTTACCGAAAAAGTTTTAACACCTTATAAATCAGGTTCAAACTACGGGCCGGTTGTATATCGGACAACTGAGGTTGATTTAAAGGCTGGGCCTCTAGTGTTAACATTACATGAAGAAGAAGGTAAACGTCTATCTGGTGAGGGATTAATTCAGCATATTGAATTTTTAGGACTATAATATTGCATGAGATTGTTACCGAGACCTTGATAACAATCTCCTTTATTATGGCTTTAGCCAGTTTAAGTAGCGTCAGCTTCTTAAACATAAAACCACCCGCTATGCGGGTGGTTATGATTTTAAACTGTGTTAATTCTGCGCTAGGAATTGTAATAAAAAGCATCCTACGATTTTGATATCTTATTTAACCTACTACGTAGATCTGCGGGGGCAATATAATAAGTTGTTCGTCTTATTTTTATAGGAAAAAATATATTCATTGCCTCAAGCTCCCTAAGTAACTTTCTGGCTGTATTTTCACTAACATCATATACATTCTGAACCGATTTTACTTTAAACAATCTTCCGGGTTCTTTTACACCTTTTTTAATTAAATCTTTCTGAATGAAGGTTAGCTTACTTTTATACTTTGAATTTTCCAACACATCGACAATTTCATAAAATTCTTTTGTTTTTACTCTTAAATACTCTTGTAATTCATCAAATGCGTTTAGAATAACATTAACATTAAAATCGATAAAATAAGTTAAATCCCCATAATCCTTTTGAACATAAAGATATGACATACCATAGTCTTTAGCGTGCTCCTTGATAACCTTGCTTATTGAAATATATTCAAAAATATCATATCCATTCTTTAACATGTACCAATAAAATATTGCCCTTGCAGTTCTGCCATTCCCGTCTCTAAATGCATGTTCATACCCCATCATAAAGTGAAGAATAATCGCTTTTATTACTGGTGGTATAAATTTCCGGCCATCCTCTCCATTATGATTTTCGTTAGCAAAAGCACATAATTCTTCTAACCTATTTTCTAACTCCTCATAGTTTGGCGGGTAAAATAATGGATTGTCATCATTTCCAATGTATATATCATTATTGCATCTAAATTCCCCCGGTATATTTTCGTTTTCAGATACACCATTAGTCGCTATTCTATGAAATTCAAGCATCAAATCCCTTGTAAGGGGTTCTTGTTTTCTTTTATCCGCTAGCTTTAATAGCATATAATTATTCAGAATCATTCTTTCATCAGGAGTGCTGGGCGCTAATTCTTCCTCTAGCATTTTTTTTGCGTCAGCTCGGGTAGTTGCCGCACCTTCCAATTGAGCGCTAGTGATGGCTTCTTCCATCAGTAAAGATGATACTAAGTAATTCTGTTGAATATTATCTGATGCTTGAGATCCTGCAATTGCAGCTATTTTACCTGCACCAAGTTGTACAATTTTGTGCAACTTTGGTTCTAGTGCATCATGTATACAAAAACTAAACTCATTCCCGCTTTTATCAAATAAGCCCGTACTTTTTTTTGCCTGATCTCTACAGAACTTTACCGCATACCAGATGTGTTCAGCTTCTTTACTAGGAACTCGCCACTTAAGCTGACTCCAATGAAGGTATCTTCCCTGTTTATCAGCAATACTATATTCACTGAGGTATTCCCCGAATTTAACAAAATCTAAATTTGAGAAATTAAGTTTAGGTGATTGTTCTACAGGATGTTTCGCCATATTACCTCACATTTTAAAATTTGATGTATAGGTAAGTATGATAGTAAATCCTTAAGGAGATCAACACGAATAAACCAGATTCATGAACTGTTTGAAAAGGAAGATATCTTTTATAAAGGACTCATATAAAGCTTTAAAGTATATTAAACACATTTATGAGATTCATATAGAACTCTTAAATATCCATATTCTCATATTTAGATTCTTGCAAAATAAGAGGTATAATAGAGTCTCTTAACTATAAAATTTAAACTTAAGAGGTGCATTTGTGGCTTTAATGCTTTATACCGAATCAGAGTTGCTGGCAGAACTTGGAAACCGCCTGCGAGAGCACCGACTGCGGCGCAACATGCTCCAGACAGAGCTGGCGCTCAGAAGCGGTATTTCCGTCTCTGCGCTCAAAAAACTTGAGGCCAGCGGACAAGGCACGCTTGAGAATTTTATGAAGGTCGCCTTTGCCCTACGACTGGAAGATGAAGTAAAGTCCCTGTTTATGCCACAACCAGTCAGTATTGCACAGCTTGAAGCTATGAAGGCACCGGTTCGTCAGCGCGCCCGGCGAACCCCACGCTCGGCCCGGAAACCTTCCGGCAATGGCCGCGCTCATCAATCAGAAGGCTCAAAAAAATGACAACGCGAAACTTTCAGTACCGGTCATTAAACCGACTACAAGTGGTCTACAGCGGTCGAGGGGAACAGTGGGTGTTGGGTCATCTGGCCGAAAGTACTGTGCGTGGCCGCTATTTATTTGAGTACACCCAAGAAGCTCTTGATAATGACATCGAATTCTCGCCCCTGAGACTGCCACTTTCCACAGAGACTTACGCGAATTTTGAGCACTTTCAGGACTGGCTCCCTGGCTTTATCGCAGATTCCCTGCCGGATGGCTGGGGACGGCTGCTTATGGATCGGTTCCTTCGCCGTAATAATGTCGACCCTGGCCGGATTTCCGTCCTGGAACGCCTGGCATTATTGAGCAATAACACAATGGGGGCTATGACCTACCAACCTGCTCTGCCTTTACCGGACGACCAGGAAGACAAATACAGTATTCTGAACTTGACCGGACTGGCCCAGCAAATCCGTCAAGAAGTAACGGGTCAGGACTCAGAGGCACTGCGCGAACTTTTTCTGCTTGGCGGCTCGCCCCACGGCGCCAGACCAAAGGCACAGGTAGAATATAATCCATCCACCGGCCAGATGAAAACAACTGCGTTCCCTGAGAGTGAGCCTTGGCTGGTTAAATTTCCCGCAGCAGAGGAAAGTCCTTGGGTTTGTGCCCTTGAAGAAGCTTACGCCTGTACGGCCAGAATGGCAGGCATTGATTTTCCCACAAGTCGCTACTTCCGCCTTGAAGGGGAGCTTGCTGCTTTCGGTGTCCAGCGTTTCGATCGTGAGAATGGAATGCGAGTGCCGGTACTGAGTATGGCCGGCGCCCTACATGCCGACTTCCGATTACCCTGTATGGATTACATAGATATCTTACGGGCAACTGGCTTCATCACGCGCTCTGTTGTTGAGCGAGAAATCCAAGCCCGTCGTATGGTGTTCAACGTGTTGATGCATAACCGTGATGATCATGTGAAGAATTTCTCCTTCATTCTAAATGAAAGCAATGAATGGGTGGTGTCCCCCGCCTATGATCTGACCTTTGCGGACGGTCCCGGCGGACAACATCAAACCTCAGTGGGTGGTCATGGCACGAATATCACCCGCACCATGTTGCTTAAGGTTGCCAAAGATGCAAGCATCGCATCGGCCAGAATGAATAACATTATTGATGAAATAGCAGATGTCGCCGCTGACTTCACCCATACGGCACGGAATGTAACTGATGATATTCCCACTGACGAACTCCATCAGGTCACGAACTGCATTAACCGTAATCTGTCTTGTCTCAAACGATAAATTCAACATACGGGCCTTCTGAATTCTTCCGTTATCAGAAGGCCAAGCATGCACATCAGCCGCGTTTCGGCCATCTCTTGAAAAGGATTACAGCCCTAACTCAGATAATCCAGGATGATCATCAGGACGGCGACCTAATGGCCAATGAAATTTGCGTTCGGATTCTTTTATCGGAAGATCATTAATGCAGGCATAACGGTTGTACATCAAGCCATCTTCGTTAAATTCCCAATTCTCATTACCATATGAGCGAAACCAGTTACCGGAATCGTCATGCCATTCATAAGCATAACGAACCGCTATTCTATTATCAGTAAACGCCCAAAGTTCCTTAATTAATCGATATTCATGCTCTTTCGCCCATTTTCTGGTTAATAAACCCTGAGCTTCTTTACGGCTATGCACGAATTCAGCGCGATTACGCCAATGGGTATCCAATGAATAGGCCAATGAAACCTTTTCAGGGTCACGGCTATTCCACCCATCTTCCGCCAAGCGGACTTTTTGAATAGCGGTTTCCCGAGTAAATGGCGGCACTGGCTGACGAATTTCTTTTGTATTAGACATATTGTCTCCTAATTATAATTAAATTTCATTAACTCACATCGCATTTATTCAGCAATGCCTTGGCAATATTCATCGCCTCTAAAGCATAGTGTGTATCATTCATCACATGCGCAGTTGTAATAGCGCCTTCTATTAAGAGTAGGAGCTTCCTAGCTAAATCCACTGATGAATCTGGCGATATTTCTTCACAAATAGAAAGCACGTAAGTAAAAACTTTCTCTTTATGTTCTTTAGCAATTATCCTTACAGGATCATCTGGATTAGGCCGTTCACCGGATGTATTGATAAATGCACATCCTCTAAAATCATCACCTTCGAACCATCGTTGTAATACCAGAAAAATATTCAGCAATTTTTCTTTAGGTGTTTTATATTCGGCTATTGATGAAGTAAACCACCGCATCCAGCGTTCATCTCGCCGACGAAGAACTTCTTCAATCAACCCCTCTTTCGTACCAAAATAACGATAAATTGTCTTACGTGAAGAACCTGTCGTGCGCGTTATCAGATCGATACCTGTAGCCGCAATCCCCCTTGTGTAAATCAATTCCTCTACAACATCCAACATGTTTTCCCTGATGTTGGGCGCCGGCTCACCTTCCATGTTTTTCATGGTAGAACGATCATTCTCCACAGTCAACCTCTTTACTAAAAAAATGGATTTAAATTGTTATCTTTATGATTTAAAAAGCAATTATAATACTCATCGCCTTTTTCATCAAAACTGCTCATTTCCACATAATAGCTCTTTTAAATAAAAATATTATCAAAGAAACGAAGAAATAATATTAAATTTCCTACTACCGTTTATTGATTATTATATCAATTTAAAAATATAAATTTATTTTTAAAAGTAAATATAATGTCAAAATATTATTTTTCAGAATATTTAAAATAATCTATTTATTGTGAATTATCTTTAATTAATAAATTAAGAATATTATTAATAAATAATAAAAACACTACCAATAATTAGACCAAGAAAATAAAATGAACGAAGGGCGAATATCCGCCCTTCTGTCAACCACCAGCTAATTTAACTGTCATTCCTTTAGCTTCAAGTAACTGTTTCAATAAATCCCTTTTATCACCCTGAATTTCTATTTCACCGTCCTTTACTGAACCACCACAGCCACATTTTTTCTTCAATTCAGCCGCCAGTTTAATCAGTGCCTGATCATCAGCATCAATCCCGGTAATTATACAAACCCCTTTTCCTTTACGACCACTGGTTTGACGTTGAATACGAACAATACCATCTCCTTTTGAGCGCTGAGGTTTAACCGTTTCTTCCTGAATACGGCCTTTATCTGTGGAATAGACTAGACGCGAATTATTATCTTGCATTAATCACTCCCGCAATAGATTGATTAATCTGACGCAATGCTGCCGCAGGATCGACGGCACGGGTAATCGGACGCCCAATAACCATATAATCAATCCCAGCCAATACCGCCTGCTCCGGCGTCATGATACGGCGCTGATCGCCCGCATCGCTGCCCGTCGGGCGAATTCCCGGAGTAACTAATTGAAAATCCTGACCACAAACCTTTTTCAGTTGCTGAGCTTCATGCGCAGAACAAACTACGCCATCTAGCCCACATGCCTGAGTCAGTTTTGCCAACCTTTCAGCCTGTCGCGCTGGCGTCATATCAATGCCAATACCTTGTAGATCCGATTGTTCCATGCTGGTTAATACCGTGACAGCAATTAACAACGGAGCGTCATGACCATAAGGCAGCAGCGCCTCTTTCGCCGCTGTCATCATTCTGGCGCCACCACTCGCATGTACGTTTACCATCCAAACGCCCATTTCAGCAGCAGCGGCTACCGCTCTGGCGGCGGTATTAGGAATATCATGGAATTTCAAATCCAAAAATAGTTCAAAACCACGTTGGTGCAACAACTTAACAAACTGCGGACCATGCAGGGTAAACATCTCTTTACCCACTTTCAGACGGCAATCCTGCGGATCAATTTTATCGGCAAAAGCCAGCGCCGCATCCTGATTATCGTAATCTAAAGCAACAATGACAGGCGAGCTAATCTGTCTACCGAACGATGTTAAGGTATGAGATGTCATTTTTTAACCTTTTTGACTAACAAAGCAACATTATGATGACACGGTGTCACTGACCATCTAATCCGCGGATCGGTTTAATTGAATCCCACGAACGACATGATGGACAGTGCCAATAAAGTGAATGAGAAGTAAAGCCGCATTTATGGCAGCGGTAATTAGGTTTAGTTCGAATTTGCTCGCCAACCATGTCCCTCAACAAGATAATACTTTCTTTCGCTCGCCCCTCTTCTGCCTCAGCCAAATGGTAATCCATCAGGCGATAAAACAGGCGCATGGTCGGATGACGCTCTAATCGATGGTTGATATAAATTTGCGCGACTTCATGCCCTTTTTGCTGCTCGATAATATCAGCCAGCAAAAGTTCGGCCGTGGCCCCACAATCTTCCTCTACACAACGTCTCAGGAAATCTTCCCATTCATCAGTCTGATTCAGATGCTGGTAACACTCCTGGAGAATAGGCAACACCTCACTAACCAACTTTTTATCTTGCTCAAGAACAGATTTTAAAGCATCCGCCGCTTTGATGTACTCTTGTTGGGCCATAAACAGGCGCCCCAACATGATAGAAACTCTGGCGCAGTTTTTATCTGCCTGAACCGCTTTATTGAGATAACCGATTGCCTCATCAAGATCATCCCCGCTCATCTCCTGTAAAGCGAGTTCACAATAAAAATGGGCAATTTTTTCCCGTAAATCATGTTTACCGGACTTGACTAATTTCTCAGCAATATCGATGGCTTTTTTCCAATCACTGGTTGCCTGATAAATAGTCAGCAGCGATTGAAGCGCATTTTGCCGAAAATCTTTTTCATTCACCAATTGAGCGAACATATTTTCAGCACGATCATACAAACCCGCCGACATATAATCACGGCCCAATTGTTGCGTCGCAAGCAGACGCTGATCAAATGTCAGAGAAGCGCTTTCCATAAGAGATTGATGAATGCGGATAGCCCGCTCTACTTCCCCCCTGGAACGGAATAGATTCCCCAAAGTCAAATGAGCTTCAAAAGCGGAACTGTCCTCTTTAAGCATTTCAAGAAACAGATCCACAGCTTTATCTTGCTGGTTTGAAAGGAGAAAGTTAACCCCGGCAACATATTCTCGTGATAAGCGATCAGCATTTTGTTGCTTATCCTGTTGAGCACTTCTGCGCCCCATATACCAGCCATAAGCAGCGGCCACAGGAAGCAACAGAAACAGCAGCTCTAACATAGGAGTTTATTCCTTGCTAAGTGCAAGCGATGAATGAGTAACCGAAGGTTCAGCAGGTTGCTCCAGTTGCGCTTCAAGTCGCTTAATCTTTCGTTCAGCTCTTCCTAATGACAAACGAGCACGAAGATAAAATAATCCACAAATAACCCAACCTAACACGAAACCGCTAGCAAACAATACAGCCAAAAGTGTAGATACAGAGTAATTCCCTTTAGCAATCAGATAGTTAAATGTAACCACCTGATCATTATTTGATCCGAGAGTCACCGAGATGACGAAGATCACCAACACCAGTAATAAAATCAGAAAATATTTCACATTTTTTCCTGTTATCTATTGTTGCTTGGACATTATGCTGGATAACGGCCCATTAAATTAGCATTTCCAGTCTGGATAAAGGAAGCAATTTATCATGATAAATGCGTCTTTCAGCTTTTTTACGATATCTTCTCATCGATTAAGTGTAAATAAGAAGCAATTACACCGCCAAATCCTTTTTGTCGTTAATCAACCGCCATTTTTCTGTGAGATAACAAATAGCCATCACTAATACCGCACTAATTAGCGTTGATGTGATAATATCCTGCGGCCAATGCATACCTAATGCCATCCTGCTAATCAAAACACTCATTGCCCATATCGTCACAATTATAGACAAAATATAGCGACGACGCGGCCATAAAAAACCTACTAAAAGTAGTGACAAACTTGCAGCAAACAAGGTATGCCCAGAAGGAAAAGCATATCCGGTCTCTCTTTTCCAATGATTGAGTTGCCATTGTGGAATACGGTCATCAGCTTTTAAATTGCGTTGCAACAACTCAGCCCGCTGTTTTCGCGAATGTTGATAAAATTCACCTGCTGGCATTTGATAGTTTTTTTCTAACCAAACAACATAGGGGCGAGGCTCTTTAGTGGTATTTTTTACCAAAACTTTTATGCCTTGCCCCGTTAAAAGGAGCATCATAACAATAGCGAGCAATATTCCTCCCTGTCTGGCCGAAGTCGCGAACAACCATAGCATCCCTAAAATAAAAAACAGAAAAACCAGATAACACCACGGCTCACCGGAAGTATTAGTAATCCAATACAGTACTTCAAGCCATAAACACTCTCCCATAGGCTGCCATTGCCAACCTGCCATCAATACAGCTATAGGTGGTAACAATAAAATCAGGGTTGCGACAATAATAGGTTTGGTAAATTGATTCATATCTGGCACCGGATTATTTTTATACACAATTTTAAAAACTTGTTCAGCGTTAACATGTTAGTGTTATAACTGCCATTTATATATGATTATCTGAAAGTTTTTGACAGATAATTTGCCGTAAATATGGCAAAATATCGCCGCATTATAATCAGAGAAAATCTTTTATGCAGTGTCCCCTGATTTCCCAGACCGGTATTGTTTTTCACATCTATGTCTTGTAACGAGTCTGAATCAACATATGAACAATAAAATGCAATTAAAACGAGTCGCTGAGGCCAAGTTACCCACTCCCTGGGGAGATTTTTTAATGGTCGGCTTTGAAGAAGTCGCCACAGGTCAAGATCATGTCGCATTAGTATACGGCACTATTTCTGGCAATGAGCCTGTCCTTTCCAGAATCCATTCAGAATGCCTGACCGGTGACGCCCTATTTAGTCTACGTTGTGATTGCGGTTTTCAACTTGAAGCCGCCCTTACCCAGATTGCTAAAGAAGGGCGAGGTGTATTACTTTACCATCGGCAAGAAGGTCGTAATATTGGCTTAATCAACAAAATTCGTGCTTATGCGTTACAAGATAACGGTATCGATACTGTAGAAGCTAACCATCAGTTAGGTTTTGCCGCCGATGAGCGTGATTTCACTTTATGTGCGGATATGTATAAATTACTCGGCGTTCAAGCTATTCGCCTGCTAACCAATAATCCCAAAAAAGTGGAAATTATGACCGAAGCAGGTATTAATATCGTAGAACGTGTTCCATTAATTACCGGCCGGAATCCTAAAAACGCTTATTATTTGGATACCAAAGCCAGAAAAATGGGTCATTTGTTACCTGAGCAAAATTAGTTTTTCAGCAAACTAGCCGGAAAAGACGGCGCTTAAATAATCAGTGCCGTCTTTAGTATGCTGTAAAATCTATTTCAACATGTGGCGAATAACATAATGCAAGATACCACCGTGGTGGAAATAATCTAATTCAGTTCTGGTATCAATACGACTATGAGCATTAATGATTTCCTTACGCCCATCCGCATAAGTCACTTTCACCGGTACAATCTGTCCCGGCTTGAGGTTATTCATCCCTTCAATATCAATTGTCTCACCACCTTGCAGATTTAGCGTCTTACGATTTACGTCCTGAGGGAATTCCAATGGTAATACCCCCATACCAATCAGGTTCGAACGGTGAATACGCTCAAATGATTCCGCAATCACCACTCTAACGCCTAATAATCGGGTACCTTTCGCTGCCCAGTCGCGGCTTGAACCGGAGCCATATTCTTTGCCCGCAATAATAGCCAATGGTGTTTTTTCTTCCTGATAACACATAGCCGCATCATAAATTGCTAATTGTGTCTGTGACGGAATATGGCGAGTATATCCTCCCTCTACACCAGAAATCATCTCATTACGGATACGGATATTGGCAAATGTTCCTCGCATCATGACTTCATGATTACCACGCCTTGAGCCGTAGGAGTTAAAATCCTTAGGTTCAACGCCATGTTCTTGAAGGTAACGCCCTGCTGGACTGTCAGCCTTGATATTCCCCGCCGGAGAAATATGGTCTGTAGTTACCGAATCCCCAAGAATAGCCAATATATTCGCACCGTGAATATCCGTTATCGCTTCTGGCTCGGCAGTCATCTCACTAAAGAATGGCGGGTGACGAATATAAGTAGAATCAGGTTGGAAGTGATAAGTTGCAGAACTTTCAACATCCAGCGACTGCCATGTTTCATCACCATCAAAGACTTCCGCATACTCTTTGTGAAACATATCAGCTTTAATTCGCTCAACGGCTTCAGCAATTTCTTTGCTATCAGGCCATATATCCTTCAAATAGATATCATTGCCTTGTTGATCCTGACCAAGAGGATCTTTAGTCAAATCCTTTTTCATATTGCCGGATAAAGCATATGCCACGACTAACGGCGGCGACGCTAGCCAGTTAGTTTTTATCAGAGGATGGATACGACCTTCAAAGTTTCGGTTGCCAGAAAGGACGGCGCCGACGGTAAGATCAGCCTGCTTAATCGCAGTTTCAATAGATTCAGGCAGTGGCCCAGAGTTACCAATGCAAGTTGTGCAACCGTAACCAACCAGATTGAAGCCCAGTTTCTCCAGATATGGCATCAAACCCGCCAGTTCAAGGTAATCCGTCACCACTTTCGAGCCGGGCGCCAGTGAAGTTTTCACCCACGGCTGGCGTTTAAGCCCTCTCTCAACCGCTTTCTTCGCCAACAAACCCGCAGCCATCAGTACACTGGGATTAGATGTGTTGGTACAGGAAGTTATCGCAGCAATGACGACAGCTCCCTCTTCTAACTCATACTTCTGGTTATCCTGATTAACTGGCGCTGAGGCGGCTTGCCCCTGGGATTTATTCATTTCCAGATCAACGGCTGATTGAAATACTTGAGGTACTTGCGCTAAAGCCACTCTATCTTGTGGACGTTTCGGTCCAGCGAGGCTCGCTTCCACTGTCGACATATCCAGCTCAAGAGTGCTGGTAAATACCGGTTCATCACCGGGATTTCGCCATAATCCCTGAACCTTACAATAGGCTTCCACCAACGCGATCTGCTGTTCTGTACGCCCTGTCAACCGCATGTAGCCTAGGGTAATATCATCTACCGGGAAGAAACCGCAAGTTGCCCCATATTCCGGCGACATGTTGGCAATGGTTGCTCTGTCTGCCAGCGGCAAATCAGCTAACCCATCCCCATAAAATTCTACAAATTTCCCGACCACGCCATGTTTACGCAGCATCTGAGTCACTGTCAGTACCAAGTCTGTTGCGGTAATCCCTTCACGTAACTTGCCGGTAAGTTTAAAACCCACCACATCAGGAATAAGCATGGAAACAGGCTGTCCTAACATAGCTGCTTCGGCTTCAATACCACCTACACCCCATCCTAAAACACCGAGGCCATTGATCATAGTAGTATGAGAATCGGTACCAACTAAAGTATCAGGATAAGCCAGCTCCCGCCCGTTCTGCATTTCATGCCAAACCGTTTTTCCCAGATATTCCAGGTTTACCTGATGGCAAATCCCGGTTCCTGGCGGAACAACACGAAAACGGTTAAATGCTTTTTGCCCCCAGCGCAGAAAGAGATAACGTTCATGGTTCCGTTCCATTTCTAATTGAACATTTTGCTCAAAGGCTTTTTCCGTGCCGAATTTATCCACCATAACTGAATGGTCAATAACCAAATCAACGGGTGATAATGGATTAACTTGTTCAACATCACCGCCAAGACGCTGGACCGCTTCTCTCATGGCCGCTAAATCAACAACGGCAGGAACACCGGTGAAATCCTGCATCAATACACGTGCTGGTCGGTAAGCAATTTCTCTGTCTGCATGGCCGGTATTTTGCCAATCAACAATGGCTTTCAAATCATCATCAACAACAGAATTGCCATCAATATTGCGAAGAAGATTTTCCAGAAGAACTTTCATAGACTTGGGTAAACGGGAAATATCCCCCAAATGTTTAGCAACCAGTGGTAAGCTGTAATAATCATATTGTTTACTTGCAGCGGAAAGTGTTGAAACACAAACCTTTTTCAAATCAAACGACATAACTCCTCCTTCTTCTTATACTGGCATAACTCAAAGCTACCTTAACGATAATGGCACAAATTAAACATAACATATAAGCAAATATTTGTTTTTTATTACCGCACAATGTGTCAATTCAGTGTATCCATCAGAATTTCAGTAATAAATTTTGATAATTTAGTCGGGTAAACAATCGAATGATAATCAGATAGAATTAGCTCGCTAACAATTCAATTGGATTAAAATTATCAATTAAAAAAACAAGGACAAAATAATGGATATAAAAAACGCAATTACTCATAACCAGGAACATATCGCAAAAATCAATGAAGCTAATACCTTCTTTCACATCGATGACGCTTATTTCAGTATAGAAAATACCAATAAATATAACGAAAAAGATGGTTTAGTTCAGTTCATTATAGCCAAACAATTATCTGATAAACCAGAAGTTATAGAGAAAACCAATAGTTTAAGTAAAACATTAATTGCACTTTCCTCCATCGCAACCAATTATGTCAATAAATACGCGGAAAAGTATGGAGAGCAATATAAAACAGATATGGACTTTTGGAGTAAAGTGGTTGACAAGTTACCACTAATGGGCACCAGCAAAGTTGAATCGAAAAATTACACCGATTCATTAAATGGTTTAAGCATCTCAAAAAGTTTTCTTAATTTCATTATGAATGTGGTTGTATTCGAAAATACAGATATGCTGCCGGATTTCGCTAAGTTCCTTACTAAACAAGGGGAAACGATCCGCTTAGGTATACGGAAAAATAAAGGCTTCTATTCTACTGTGACACTGACGATTGCTATCGATACCTTAATTGTAGGAGATAAGACCGTATATATTCCGAAACTAAAACTCTATCGCGTTAATTTTGATAGCACTAATGCAAACTTTTTATCAAGTTGTGCTTCTAATGAAAATGTCAACATTGATTTTGAGTATTCATCCTTGATATCGGTCTTAGACTATGAAGCGCTCGAAAATCCTGAGATTAAAGCCAGTTTTGATAGTTTCATTAATAAACAAAGAAAAACATCAATAGAAGAGTCTGATGATTTCTTCAGTGGTGAGTTTGAATCCAACTGATAAGCAAAATTAGGGAACTAATAGCAATATTAGCTCCCTAATTATTTCATTATACGATTGGTAATTTGATATCTTTAAACATCATTTCGATATCTTCATTCGAACGTAGAGCAACCGCCTGATCAATCACATCACGCGTCAGGTGAGGCGCAAAACGCCACATAAAGTCATACATGTAGCTGCGTAAGAAACTACTGCGACGAAAACCAATCTTAGTTGTGCTATAGCCGAATTTATCACGCATATCAATGCAAACCAGATCTTTATCCTGTACCGGATCAACCGCCATGTTGGCAATAACCCCCACGCCTAACCCTAACCGGACATAAGTTTTAATCACATCAGCATCCGTCGCAGTGAAAACAATTTTAGGTTTTAAACCTACTTTATCGAATGCAACATCTAACTCAGAACGACCAGTAAAGCCAAACGTATAAGTGACCAGTTGATATTCAGCCAATTCTTCAATTGAAACACTCTCTTTACCTGCCAGCGGGTGATCCGACGTCACCACCAGCGTCCTGTTCCAATGGTAACAAGGCAACATTACCAAATCTTCATATAAATGGAGCGCTTCAGTTGCAATAGCAAAATCAGCATTACCTTTACTCACAGCTTCAGCAATTTGCGTCGGCGACCCCTGATGCATGTGTAAAGAAACCTGCGGATAACGTTCAATAAAGCCTTTAATCACAGGAGGTAATGCATAACGAGCCTGTGTGTGGGTAGTAGCAATATATAGCGAACCACGATTCGGATAAGTATGTTCACTAGCAACCGACCGTATTGCATCAATCTTAGATAATACTTCACGAGAAATTCGGACAACCTCTTCACCTGCGGGAGTAACATGCGTCAGGTGTTTACCACTACGGGAAAAAATCTGAATACCTAATTCATCTTCAAGCATCCTGACTTGCTTACTGATCCCGGGTTGAGATGTATACAATCCTTCTGCCGTAGATGAAACATTAAGGTTGTGGTTTACCACCTCCACGATGTAACGAAGCTGTTGCAATTTCATATAAACACCATCCCAAAATAAACGCTGTGAACAATTATGACTTAGAAACCTGGACTGATATTGCTGTTTGCTATTTATTATAACGAATAGAAATAATATTGTTGTCGCATATAACCACTATAACACGATTATATATTTATATAACGAATAATTGAAAATTCATAATGAATGTTTAGCGCGATTCTAATTCATATATTTTAAGATACTGCCTATAGGTGAAAAAAGCCAACCTATAAGGTTGGCTTAATAGAAGAAAATAATCCCTTTTCTAAGAAAAAGAGAGTGTTGATTCTATCAGAAATTGTTACTTTTTATCTTTCTCAACCCATTTTCCATCAACATAAAACACGCTCCAACCTGTCGCCTTGCCATTTTTCTCCGAAGAAGCATATTGCTGTTTAGTTTTACGGCTAAAACGGATAACTGTTTTATTGCCTTCGGCATCTGCCACAGGAGCATCAGCCAAGTAACGTAATTTCTCCGGCAGACGCTCTTTAAAACGCGCTAGCTCTTCTACCAACGGCGCTCTGGTTTCTCTAGATTTAGGGAAGGTATTCGCTGCTAAAAATACGCCAGCAGCGCCATCGCGTAATACAAAATAGGCATCAGATTTTTCACAAGGAAGCTCTGGTAACGGAACCGGGTCCTCTTTTGGCGGCGCTACTTCCCCACTACGCAAGATCTTACGCGTATTTTTACAAGTTTCATCAGTACAGCCCATGTACTTACCGAAACGACCCATTTTCAGGTGCATTTCAGCGCCGCATTTATCACATTCGATAACAGGACCGTCATATCCCTTAATGCGAAATTCGCCCTCTTCCACTTCATAACCATCACAAGCAGGGTTATTACCGCAAACATGTAATTTACGTTGGTTATCAATGAGGTAGCTGTCCATCGCCGTACCACATTTTTTACAGCGACGACGAGCTCGCAACGCGTTTGTTTCCGCCTCATCCCCTTCCAAGATATTAAGAATTTCATTCTCAGGGATAAGGTTTATCGTCTGCTTACAACGCTCTTTAGGTGACAACGCGTAGCCAGAACAACCCAGGAAAACGCCAGTAGTTGCCGTTCGAATGCCCATAGAACGCTGACATGTCGGGCATTCAATAGAGGTAATAACCATCGGATTGGGCCGCATACCACCCTCTTCCGGTTCTTTATTGGCGACGTCTAGCTGTTCACTAAAATCAGTGAAAAATTCATCCAAAACCCCTTTCCATTCAGCTTTGTTACTTGCAACCTGATCAAGCTGATCTTCCATTCGCGCAGTAAAATCATAACTCATCAGCTCGTTGAAATTCTCTTCCAGACGATCAGTCACAATCTCTCCCATTTTTTCTGAGTAGAAACGGCGACTCTCTACGCGAACATAACCACGCTCCTGAATTGTGGAGATAATGGAAGCATAAGTGGATGGGCGACCAATACTGCGTTTCTCCAGCTCTTTAACCAGAGATGCCTCACTATAACGTGCCGGTGGCTTAGTAAAGTGTTGGCTTGGGAGCAGTTGTTGCAAATCAAGTTCTGTACCAATTTCAACAACCGGCAACGTGCGGTCTTCGTCACCTTTGCGCAATACAGGCATCACTTTTGTCCAGCCATCAAAACGCAATGTACGGCCTTTGGCACGCAATTCAAAATCACCCGCCTGTACAGTCAATGTTGTGGAATCGTATTTCGCCGGTGTCATCTGACAGGCCACAAACTGACGCCAGATTAGCTGATACAGCTTCTGTGCATCCGCATCCATATCTTTCAGTTGTTCTGCCATGATATCAACACTGGAAGGACGAATCGCTTCATGCGCTTCCTGTGAATTCTCTTTACTACTGTAAGTATTGGCGGTTTTTGGCAGGTATTTATCGCCAAAATTATCACCGATATAACCACGAACCATATCCAGCGCATCCTGACTCAGGTTAGTTGAATCAGTACGCATATAAGTAATATATCCGGCCTCATACAAACGCTGAGCCATCATCATGGTCTTTTTAACGCCAAACCCTAAACGCGTGCTCGCTGCCTGTTGCAATGTAGAAGTGATAAACGGCGCACCTGGTTTACTGGATGTCGGACGATCTTCACGATCAAGCACTTTGTAACGGGCTTTTTCCAGTAAAGAGACGGCGGCTTGGGTTTGTTCACTGTTAACCGGCTTAAACGGTTTACCCTGCTGATGAGTCACTTCCATATGCAGTGAAATTTCGCCTTTCGCCAGCAAATCAGCATGTAATTGCCAATATTCTACCGGTACAAACGCTTTAATTTCACGTTCTCTCTCTACTACAAGACGTACCGCCACCGATTGCACCCGACCGGCAGATAGCCCTCTGGCGACCTTTTTCCACAGTAGCGGAGAAACCATATAACCCACAACTCGATCCATAAAACGACGAGCTTGTTGAGCATTTATCCGGTGAATATTTAATTCACCCGGATTATCAAATGCCTGTTTAATGGCATTTTTAGTGATTTCATTAAAAACAACCCGGCTAAAACGATCGCCATCACCACCAATCACTTCCCGCAAGTGCCATGCAATGGCTTCTCCCTCGCGGTCAAGATCCGTTGCGAGATAAACATGATCAACTTTTTCAGCCAGCGATTTTAACTCTGCCACGACCTTCTCTTTGCCCGGCAAAATCTGATAATTCGCTTCCCAACCACGGTATGGATCAACCCCCATACGGTTGACTAATGCAGCTTTCTCATCTTTTTTGACCTTCTTCTTAGACTTATCGGTAGATGAGCTCGAACTCTTTTGGCTGGCTGAGCCACTGGTCGGCAAATCACGGATATGACCAACGCTGGATTTCACCACGTAGTCACTCCCCAAATATTTGTTGATTGTTTTGGCCTTTGCCGGGGACTCCACTATTACAAGAGCTTTACCCATAGTTATCTTTACCTAATTATCTTTTCAGATGGTGGAATTCACTGCGCCATATCACGGTATTTAAAACCTCTTTTTATATTGCGATAGATTCTCAATATATCAACTTATTTTTATTCAGTTGATTTCCCCAAACTCGAAACATATTGAATTATCTAAGGTATTTTAGATACCGCCCATAAGCTATGCAAATGAATGAAGTAATCACCGTAAACAAAATCTTCCATCTGCATGATGAAAAGTTCACACTCTACCTGATAAAAAATGATGCGCAACAAATTATTTTTGATAAGGACAGGAAAAGATAAAACCGAACAACACCGATTAAAGGTGAACAATGATAAAAAAAACCAGCCATATCATCCGTCAACATGAAGGTTTTATTCATGGCATGTATATAAGCAGCGTAGAGCAAAAAGGAGATGTATTAGTATTGATGGTGAATCTTTTCTAAGCGGAAATGGTTTACCTATAGGTAAAAGTACTACTATTTTCAATATGTTCAAACATCTGAAGCATATCCTACCGAAACAATATTATCTCGAAAATTAATAACAAAAACTTATTGAGCAATGAATAGGCAGATATATGAAAACGATATAAAAATATATCTGCCGGGTATATAAAATACCGCTGATGACAAACTACAGGTATTAATTACATTTCTAAGGTGAGATCAGAGAAAAAACCCGCCATCAAACGATTAAACAGCTCTGGAGCTTCCCAGAATGGTCCATGTCCCAAGTGGAGCAAGTTATACACTTGATCAGTCCAGAGATTTTTGTAGGTTATTCCGTTAATATAGTCAATATTAACAAATAAATCTTCTGCACCATTAACAATAGCAAGTGGTGTTGGGTTTGTTTCAACCAATAACCGTTGATCCATAACGTCCGGTGAAACCGACGCTTCAGACATATATTGCCGAGCCAAACCATCGGTCCGAGCCACTGCGGCTCTTAAAAATGGCTCGCAAAGTGCGTTTTCTCCATACAACGCCAGGGTATAATCCGTAATTTCCTCTTCTGTCAGCAAAGCCTTACCAGATATTGCCATAAACCGGCTTGGTTTAAATCCAAGCCTGACATTCTCAGCACCTGGGCTAACCGGCGGCGTACCACAAATCATTAGCCCAACAATCCCAGGGAATCGCGGGATCAACTCCAAACCGATATGCCCCCCCAGTGACCATCCGAAAACAGCAACTTTATCGATGCCTAACTTTTCCAGTACTTCGATGATGCAAAGAGCATAGCCGGATATCGAATAGGTCCGGCGAGGGTCCACTGCATTTGATGAAGCACCATGCCCTGGTAAATCAATCGCTAAAATCCGGTATTCGTCACCAAAACAGTTAATTTGATGGCGAAAAACTTCTTTACAACTTGAATTACCGTGTATAAGGAGGACCGGTAATCCATCACCTCCCGTATCAGCAACAGAGATGACAGCATGACTGGTATGAATATCGTATTGTGAAATAGCCATAATACTTTATTTCCTTATGAATATTATTGTAAGTTGCCATTCTTCGGGGATTTGCATAGTGCGTTTAAAGACGCCAATAGCGCTGTGCAAAAGTGACTTGTACTTGTTTGAAGATCAGCCCGGCAGAACAGATAAACGCAAAGCCAGAGTATCAACTATTGGTGTAGAAAAGCCTGCGGCTCCTCACAAGCAGGAAGGGGGATGTAAAGCAAATTATGTAATACCTGTAATATTTTAACAGGACCAAAATAGCGGGTTTTTCAGGGGAATAACATCATGATAATAAGCGTCGCGCTGTACAATTAGCACATATAGTTAAGCAATATATCAAGGCGTCCCTGAACGTCAAAATAGAACGCCTTGGGATACGCCAAGATAATTGATTCAAAATAGCGGAACTTTAATTAAAGCAGAGGCTTCTCCCCTCTTTGCCACCAACGCAATAACAGTTTATCAATACTTTCCATTGCACTGCCGGTGAAACGCTCTACCATGCGTTTACGACGTGTATAACTAACGCCAATAACTTCACAATTATCTATTTGAGCAATCAACAGATCATCGCTGACACCAATTTCGTCAATCAATCCCTTCTCTTTCGCTTGTGAGCCGTACCAGTATTCACCTGTCGCCACACTTTCCACGTCAAGTGATGGGCGATGTGTATGAATAAACGCTTTGAATAGTTCGTGAGTCTGATTCAGATCTTCCTGAAATTTTTTCCGGCCCTGTTCTGTATTTTCTCCCAACACAGTCAGTGTACGTTTATATTCACCAGCCGTATGAAGTTCCACATCGATATCATTTTTCTTCAATAGCTTATGAATGTTCGGAATCTGAGCGACCACGCCAATAGAACCAATAATGGCAAAAGGTGCGGCAACCACACGATCAGCAACACAGGCCATCATATAGCCCCCACTGGCAGCAACTTTATCTACGACAATAGTCAAGCGAATGCCTTTCTGACGCAAACGGACAAGCTGAGAGGCTGCCAGCCCATAGCCATGCACCATTCCTCCAGGGCTTTCCAAACGTAACAACACTTCATCTTTTGCATCTGCCACGGCCAGAATTGCGCTAATCTCTTCACGTAATGAATCAACTTCATGAGCATCCATACTCCCTTTAAAATCCAGCACATAAAGGCAAGGTTTCTGTAATCCTTTATGACCGGTTTTAGCGTCACTCTTCTTCTGTTTGGATTCGAGTTTTTGTTGTTTATTAAACTCTTTCTGCCAGATTTTCCCTTCCGCTTCTGTCATGCGCGCCCGCTGCATTTGACGCTGCTTATCCCGATATGATTCACCGAGATCGGTGAGTTTCAATTCTCCTTTTAGAGAGGATTTCCGCATTCCTATGCCGATACCGAATATTGCCAGAGCAATAACCGCCAGCACCAGAGTAACTACTTTGGCTAAAAACAACCCGTAAAGAGATAAGTACTCCACAAAACCCACCTTTTGTTTCTTAGATTATGAATTTACAATAAATGTATTTAATTTTTTTCATTTAAAAACAATATATTATAATTAACTCGCATTCAATAAACACGAATATGTACAAATAAAAACGCCCAGTATATCGGTCTCTGTAGCCAATTCTACACCATTAGATCGAGAAATGGGGAACCAATTCAAAAATGAGGGATTAAATTGCAGAATCACAAAAAACCCGGCGTTTCAACCAAGCACTATGATCGCTACGACTACCTGAAAGAGAAACAGGAAATTATCGAACAGCAGGAAAAGAGACCGTTATCGCTATAAATGATGCAATGGTTCGCTCCCTTGCCGCCGCTATGCATCTTGAAATCCATAGGGTATAAATATTACGGACATAAAAACCACCAGTATTAACTGATGGCTATTAGTGTATTTCAATACAACTTTATATTGAGGTCATAAATAATTCAGGTTGTATTTAACTAAACAAAATCATTACATAGTTCTTGTAATTTATTAATAACACGCCCCACATGAAAACCGTCACAAGCAGCATGATGCACCTGAATTGCCAAAGGCAACCGAGTTTGATTTCCATCTTGGTAAAATTTTCCCATTGTAAATATGGGTGGAAAATAATCCGTAAAATTCGCAATATCCAAGTTAAATCCATCAAAACTTACCCACGGCACCGACGATATGTGAAAATGGTTTTCAGGTAGTTCTGGTTTAGAAAAAAAGCAAAGATTATCTTTATAGGTTTCATAATCAGCAGAATAGTTTTTCATAAATTCTTCCAGATCGGAATTGAATTCAGTCCAAATCGATGAGAATGTTTCGGTTTCCTTGTGAAAGATTGTATACGCAGGATTTACATCATCCCATACAATTAATTCTTCATCTTTTATGGACATTCTGAACTCAGAATAAAAGTTCACAACTTTTGATATTAAATAAATCATGGTTGGGTAGAATTTATATTGTTTTTCTACCAACGAAGATAACAAATGGGTAATATCAATTTTAGTTGTCAGACTAAATCCGCATTGCACGACATTACGATAATGCAAGAAATGCTCTTTCCTATCCCAGCGATCTATCTCAATCTTTGAGTAATTCATATTTTCCCCTTCTAATGTAAAATTTAACAAATTGATTAAATTAGAAGGGCTGCTTTTTCCGTTTGTATTGGACTCATAATCACTCCGGTATGAAATTGGATTAAATACTCACTCTCTGACGAAGAAAAATTATATATTAGCCAGAAGCAAATAACTACCAACACAGCATTATCTTTAATAAATCAGACAACAAAAGACTCCACGCCATAAAAACTTACACAAACCTCTATCAACCCGCCATATTTTCCGTTTATACCCTATGGATTTCAAGTTGCATCGCGGCGGCCAGAGAGTGAATCCCCGGGAGCATAGCAAACTATGTGACCGGGGTGAGCGAGTGCAGCCAACAAAGAGGCAGCTTGAAAGATGACGGGTATATCTCCTGAGCAATCAACCTTGGCAAATTTGACTCAATATATAACTTTCTGTTTTGATAGCCCGAACGGCCTCCGACGGTAACAAATCGCGCCGTCAACAATAGGAAATCTTCAAATGTTACATTACCAACCAAAACATGACCTCCTACAACAACGTATTATTCTGGTGACAGGCGCTGGAGAGGGTATTGGCCGTGAAGCGGCTTTGACTTACGCCCGTTATGGCGCACAAGTGATCTTACTTGGCAGAACAACACACAAACTGGAAGCTGTCCAAAAAGAGATTGAACAAGTAGGCGGCGCACCTGCAACTGTTTACACAATGGATCTGCTTACCGTCACAGCCGAAGAGTGCCAGACATTCGCTGACAATTTAGCGCAACATTATCCGCGTCTGGATGGCGTATTGCATAATGCCGGTTTACTGGGAGCTGTCGCGCCGATGGCGGAGCAACCCGTCCAATTATGGCATGACGTTATGCAAGTCAACGTCAATGCGACCTTTATGTTAACTCAAGCTTTGCTGCCGCTATTATTGACGTCGCCTGACGGATCACTCATCTTTACCAGTTCGAGCGTTGGCCGCAAAGGTCGCAGTGGCTGGGGTGCTTATTCTGCCTCTAAATTTGCAACCGAAGGCATGATGCAAGTTTTAGCCGAAGAATATAAACACGCTTCTCTACGCGTTAACTGTATTAATCCCGGCGGCACTCGCACAAATATGCGCGCCCGCGCATTCCCTAACGAAAATTCTGCTAAACTGAAAACACCGGCAGATATTATGCCACTGTATCTTTATCTTATGGGCAGAGATAGTCTGCATAAAACAGGCATCAGTTTTGATGCACAACCCGGACGCAAAGCAGGACCAGCCGAATAATGACAATCAATGACAACCAACATCAGAAAAGGCAACAACGCCTAAAAGAAAAAGTGGATTCCCGTATTGAAGCCGCCCAGTTAGAACGGGGTATCCTCATCGTTTTTACCGGCAATGGCAAAGGCAAAACCACCGCTGCATTTGGCACAGTGACCCGTGCGATAGGTCATGGGTTTCGCGCCGGTGTGATCCAATTTATCAAAGGTACATGGGAGAATGGCGAGAAAAATCTGCTAGAACAACATGGGGTGAATTTCCATGTTATGGCGACGGGTTTTACTTGGGAAACTCAAAGTCGGGAAACCGATACTGTAGCCTGCCGTCAAGTATGGCGCCATGCGTTAGAGATGTTATCTGATCCCAATTTGGATCTGGTCGTATTGGATGAACTGACTTATATGGTGAGTTATGGCTATCTTCCTCTGGAAGAGGTTATTACTGCGCTTAACCACCGACCGGAGCACCAATCTGTTATTATCACCGGCCGCGGTTGTCATCGTGAATTATTGGAAATGGCAGATACCGTCACAGAGATGCGTCCGGTAAAACATGCCTTTGACGCCGGTATTAAGGCACAAAAAGGGATCGACTGGTAAAAAGGTCCCGCTATGACACGAGACCCAGAAAACTTAACGGCCTTTTGGTGCGGTTGTTCGCCCCGCGTTCTGGCGCGAACTGCCCTGACGTTTTCCTGCCGATGGACGTGATGTTACCTGAGCATGGCGTTTAACTGCCCGGCGGATTTGGTTAGCTTTAAGCCGACGTTGATCAGGCCCCACTGCCACCTTGGAAACCGTTTCTTCATTCAAACCCACTAATTGGCGTAAATAGTTAGTCTGCTCCAGACCCAGTTCTGTCCATCCCCCGCGTGGTAAACCTTTTGGCAAGCCAATATCGCCATAACGCACACGAATAAGGCGGCTCACCTGTACGCCAACTGCTTCCCAAAGACGACGAACTTCACGGTTACGCCCTTCTGTCAACGTGACGTTATACCACTGATTCATCCCCTCACCGCCTTTAAACGCGATAGTGCGGAATGAAGCGGGACCATCTTCCAGTTGAATCCCCTTAGCCAATTGCTTCAATTTAGCATCATCAACTTCACCAAAGACACGGACTGCATATTCGCGTTCAACTTCACGGCTTGGATGCATCAAACGATTAGCCAGTTCACCATCCGTGGTAAATAGCAACAAACCACAGGTATTCACATCCAGACGCCCAACCGCTATCCAGCGGGAACCTAGCAATTTAGGCAGACGATCAAAAACCGTTGGCCGCCCTTCTGGATCATGACGAGTACAAAGTTCACCTTCTGGTTTGTAATAAGCCAAAACACGGCAAATCGCTTTTTGAGATTCTTTGATACTTAATATCCGGCCATCAAGGCGAATTTTTGTGGCGGGCTGAACTTCAAGGCGATCGCCTAAAGTCGCAATTTTACCGTCAACACTGACGCGCCCTTGTTGAATATAACCTTCTATTTCGCGGCGGGAACCGTGACCGGAACGCGCGAGAATTTTCTGTAACTTTTCAGATTTCTGTGTTTTACCGCTCATTGAGCAACCTCTATTGTCGCCTTCACAGGCGTCGTGTTATATATCAATCAATACGTTATGGTGGAATTCAATCATAACAAACTGATTTTAATACATTTGATAGCATAGGATGTCAAAAAATACATCATAATCCTAACTCCGTGGTGGCGCATTCTACACGAATTTTAAAGTCAATGATTCTATAAATATATTCGTTGTTAACCTCCTCTAAAAAATTAAGAGGAGGTTTCCATTTGTGACGTTACCAAATGAGTTTCAGCAGAAGGTGTTCAAGAGAGTTTGCTCTAATCTTATAAGTCTTTAGTTCCAAATCATTTTGTATATATCCTTTAACAGGCACTAGCCGCTCAAAACTGGGTCGATAATGCCCTGAGTGATTAACTAAGAAAATTTTATTACCCGCTCGGTGAAGATACCCTGCACTTATCACACCACTCTTACCTGCAATTGCAGCCAGTGCAGGATGGGACAACATCTTAGGATCAACCTCTTTACTGATGCTACCTATTGCCAACTTTCCTTCTTGGTTAAAAACAAATTTATGCGATCGAGTTGTATCACTAAGAACATCCAAATCACTTGTTTTATGTACTACGGTCACAGTAGCCTCACCTTCACGTTGGGCCCACCCAGCAAGATTTTCCTCTACAGGATAGAGTTTTTGCTTGGTATTTTCCAATGTTCCCTCCCCAAGACCTGATGTTTCTACGGCACCACTAACATTACCAGCCGCATCCATCGCACCGATTTCTCCCGCAGCCTCAACCCCTGTGTCAGCACCAACTTCTGCACCAATAACCCCAGCATCCAATGCCGCCTCTTCAGGTATCGCAGCGCCACCCGTTACTATCGCCGCCGCAATTTCCGTTGTTACACCCAGTAATACCTCAAAAAGATCGACTACAGGCCCACGACCCGACGGATCGGTATTATTGATCGGGTTGCCATTATCAAACTCGTAACCATTGAAGCCCCCTCTACCAAACGGACTGGCTCGGTCCTGCGACATAAAACACCCAATGCGCGGGTTATAGCCCCTGTAACCATTCCCCAGCAACTGATCACCGCTCACTGGGTCTGTAGGTTGTCCAATATAACCTTTGTCTGGAACAGACAGATTTTCACTGCTACCAATTTTTGGCGTGTATCCTAGAGGAGTGTAACTCCGGTAATTTGTGCTTGTACTGCCCGTGATTTGAATGACTGACCCTTGGTTGTCAGTTCCCAGAAGCTGGGCCTGCCACCTTTCACCGTCATTTGTCAATGAAGCTAACCCCAACAGACAAGCTGCTTGCATATTTCCCTGGATTTCATTCACCAATGTCTGTCCTTGGTACCAGAAAGTCCGTACTGGCTGCTCTACCGGTTGTAACGCAATTTGTCGCCCCAGTGCATCGTAAGCATAACGAGCAAGCAATGTGCCGTTATTCTCAAAGATAGCAGTACGTTGATTGAGGCTGTTATAAGTCAATTGCCGCCCCTGCTCATCCGTTAACATATTGCCATTGCCGTCATAACTGAAGGTAGCATCCTGTTCCGTGTTAGGAACGTTGCTGATACTGATGAGTTGTGTTGGATCGGTATCACTGTACTGGTAAGTCGCCGTGTTACTGCTACTATCTGAATAATCAGTGATTAATGTTGCCACATTGCCATAGAGGTCAAAACTAAAACCCTGTCTATAAATAGCTTTCCCAGTTATATCCACCGGATACTCATTACCTTCGCAGGTATAGGTTCCCAGTTGCCCCAGTAAAGTATAAATGTAGGTCTCTGTCCGAACAGACACTGTGTTACGTAATAGCTCGCGCTGCGTGATTTGGTTGAGGGTATTGTAACTTAGTATCAACGTTTGCTGGTTACTCTCGCCATTCACCGTCGTATAAAATGTGCGGATTTTTTCCCGGCCAAAAGTGTCATTGGAAAGTAACAGTATCGCTGTATTCCCTGTATCACTATCCACAGCAGTGACTTTTTCTGGTTGCCCAAAGAAATTATAAGCAATATCAACAGCCAACATTTGTTGCGTACAACTATTCAGACGACCTAATGAATCATAGTGCAAAGTTTGTGTATTTCCGCACACATCCGTATAGGTAAGCAGTTTTCCTTTCAAAGTATAGGTATATTGCGTATTTTTGCTTGGTTGCGGGACACTTTCAATTGTTAAATCAAAACGTTCCGACTTTAGCTGACCAGAGCTAAAATAAGTCATGGTTGCCTGATTGCTATTGCCTACGTCATCTGTCAGTAAAGCAGTCAGCATGATACCGCTGATATCATCATAGCTGTACTGAGCAGAAGGGGTGAAATTACCACCTGGATCTGGACCTGCGGAAAGCAGGACATTCATTAACCGGGGCTGGTAGTTCAGAGTGATATTATCCCCTACTGGCGTGATCATCTTTTGTGGCTGCAAATCACCACTATCATCGTAGGTATATTGTGTGATACGTCCCCCAACCGTTTCGGTTACGATGCGGTTGAATCCATCAAAGGTGCGCTCTCCGAGCGTAACAATCCCATCATTTTCTGAAGCACGGACACCCACAGTTATCGGCAGTGCCTGTGTACTACTTGGAGCGTACTGCGTAACATTCTGCGTAAAATCAGGCCGGATTTGCACTGTTGGACGTTGATACACATCATAATCTGTACTTGTCACATTTCCCTGAGCATCAATGACCTGACGCTGATTCCCAACGCCATCATATGCATAAGTTGTAATAGCATAATGCTCTCCATTTGCATTCTGCATTTCCGTTGTGATTGGGACACCCAAAAACGACGATGTTGTCAACGTACACTGTACTCTCAGTTGCTCTTGTGCATCTGGAGAACTTTGCAGATAACTGAATGTCGTGTTGAAGATAGGATCTTGTATTGTGATGTGCTGATGACCATCACTGTATGTGACAGCACTAACATTTCCCCAAACATCATAGGAACGGGTTGTCGTCGCAGACTGAGACGGGTTGGTAGACGTATCCCCTGGAACGTAATCTATTGATGTGGTGCTAATAACACTACCACCAGCATTATAGCTAAACCGACGAACAAGGTAGAAATCTGTAGGAGCCGCAACAACACCATCCACATCTAAGAGAAATGTTTGAATCGGGTGACCGGCACCGTCATAGAGGGTCTTTAATTGTCCATTTTTAGCATCAGTTTGCAAAAGTGTAGCAGGTGTCTGTATCGACGACAGATTGGCATCAAACTCAGCAAAATTATACTTGTATGTTCGGATAGCCGCGTAACTAGTGTTGATAGCCGCAGCTTCGGATACTACCCGACTTAATCCGTCATACTGATAATCCAGAGTCGTGCATGTCTCCGGCTGATGACTATTTTGTACGATCCGTAACGATTTCCCAGCAGTACTGGTTACCGACTGGGTTTGCTGCAACAGTTCTCCAGCAAATAGAGTCGTAGTGGTACTCACTAAACCGGTGTAATTCAGCATTGGAGCCGGTGTCTGTGTCGAATCTCCCGATACATAGGTCATTATCTGTTGGGATACCGTACTGACTGGTTGAGCTCCAGAATAATCATACAATGTCGTGCTTACACTTTTTTGGCGACCATACACTAAAGCACTGTCACTAGCATCCAAAGAATCGTAATAGGCATATTTGACATCACTGTATAAGGATTCGGTGCTATCCACCGTGTAATACTGACTCTGATGCGTCGTGACAATATATTGCAACTCAGTATTGTCGTAACACGGCATAACTGCGTATTGATAGTGCATTCGGGAAATCGGGGCATCATCAAATAGAATTCCTTGTTCGGTATTAACCGGCGCAGGGGTTACCACCTTATCTTTGATATGCAAGGAAAAGTTATTAGGGTCAGGCGGACACTGGTTGTCACCATCGCTCTCTCCAGTAGCCGAATAATAACTAAACTCTGTGACAGTACCAGCTTTATCGGTTTTACTGACCAACTGACCATTTTCACTCCAATCAAGCTGCGTGGTTTCGGTACGAAAGAGTGCCGGAGAAACACTATTATCCTGGTAAGTAGCATCAGCTTGCGTTGGGAGTTTATACCTCGGATCTTGTCCGGTAATGTCAGAACTCTCATTAACATAACCATAAGAACTGTTTAGTGTTTGTGTGTGAACGCTATCATCCCTCGTTACCACTTTTCTCAGTAGCGAATGAAATTTGTCGTAGGTCTGTGTTGTCACAACGGTAGTGCTGTCATCAAACACGGTCTTCTGTTGGTTGGTGTAACAGTACGCCTGTGTGACATGCAATAAAGTGTCAAGATTACTGGTTAACGAGACATTTGGCGCGCCATAGCCGAAGAAATTGTTGCCTGTGTTATCCCCCTCAATCCCAGAATCCCCTGTACCGTAGGTGTAGGTACTCACCAAGTCAGGTGTCCCTACCCCCGGTGACTGAGTATATTGGGTAACCCCCCAAATATAGGTAGGATAACCCGCTGGAGGATTAGGCAGAGGAAGTTGCGCCAAGTATTCAACATTCTCAACCATCCCTGTAGCATGCACCACCTGGGTCAAGTAATACATATGCACATTATTGGGTGACAAATCCTGATACGTCAGAGTGTAAATCAGAGACTCTGGATAGGTGACCTTGGTCAATAATGCATTTTGGGCCGTGAGTGTAACGACATAGCTATCAGGGTTGTTACTATCAGCCTCCCAAGTTGTTCCATTCTGTACTGGGTAAAACAGTACATTTCCTCCAAGGCAAGGACCGTTACTATCTACATAACACAGCACCATACCGGTATCATCAATGATAGACTGCAACTCACCGCTCCCGGGCACATATTGAACAGTCAAAGAGCGCCCATTGGCAGAACGAATCGATGTCAGCAACGCATCCTGTAGGCGACTGCTATCTAAGCTGAAAGTGTAAGTCAATATTGTACCGTTGGCATAGGTGACCGTCAGCGTTTGTCCATCCTGTGCAATATTCACACGCAACGTCAGCAATAAATGCCCATCCAGAGGTTTATCTCCCGAAGTTAAACCGTCCAATACCACCCAAGACATACCTTGGAGCAAACTGAGCTGCCCACTATTAGAATCACTATCAAAACTGTATCGGGGAACTGAAAGTGTCCAACCATAACCCCAAGGTTTTTCAGGGTAATTCCCGGCGCTTTGAGTATAGGCTTGGTCACTCCAGGCAGTGAGTGGATCAAAGGCTAACGTTAGGGCTAGTGAAGGTCCATTGCCGGCATTGCCAACAACACTTCCCAACGTAAAACGTTTACTGAATAAGCCGGTTCGTAAATCTGGCTGACCGGAGAGATAACTGCTTTCGTTAAAAGCACTAGAATAAATAGGTGATGCCATGAAAGTACCTCGCAATTTATAAGATTATGAAATTATGTTGCGCTCATATGGCAAAGAAAGTAACGGTATAGATCATCAGATAAATACCACGGCAGAATTAACGTGCCGTGGTGTTTTTCCTTGGGATATGCCTAATTGTCGTTATCAACCATTGCTGATTTTATGGCATAAGTGACCGAACCATATTCAGGCTCATAACGAACATCCCCAGCATCACCGTGAATATTGTAAGACGTCCATTCGGCAATAAATTGAAATTTAATGATGTTGCCGAAATTGTCCCGGGCACGAAGATACCCCATATTATTGTGTTCCTGTTTAAGGCTCGCCGGTGGGTGTTGAATAGATGATGTATCAATGATAGTCAACCGACTCACCATCATATCACCTGGAACATTTGGCTTATGGAGATACCCCGCCCCACCATTATTAGTTCGCACTACGATTAGTCCTAGCCTATTAGCTGTCTTGGAAATGGTGTTTTCCCAATCATCCGCAAACGCTCCCCACAGAGAAAAAGGATCACTACTGGTAAAAGGTGGAATATGAGGCGTATACCAGAAGTTATAATAATTCTCGTACCAGTCGCTCCAAACTGGTGTGTATGGATTGTTTTCATCATAAGTAGTGATAGGAGGAAGATAGGTATTACCTTTAGCAATATAAAATGTTGAGCAGGGATAAGAACCAAAATAATTTGAAGGTTGGTCTACAGGTTTGAATGTATTTAACGTAAATCCCATAAGAATAGATTCGTTTTTCCCTGATTCTGCAACATTACAATGTGTTGCAGAAGCCATATCATCAGTATTCTCATCCATAATCCAGTCAATAAAACAAAAATTGGATGATTGCCCTGTCCAATAATCAGCATAATTAATTTCATCAATACTGAGTGAACCTGGGGTATCTGAGCCAGTAGGAAGTTCTGCTCCGGCAGTAATAACATTGCTGGTATAAGTAAAATCACTCGTACTAAATGTGGGTACCTGGCACTCTACCGTTACTCTTGAGCTGCTGTAGGTGGAAGCCGGATTCGTGTTCGATGTAGGAGATTGGCTATTACCGTCAACGCAAACAAATGTTTGAAAGGTCTTAGCTCCCATTGTAGAAGGAGGTAAAAGATAAAATGGTAGACTACCGGTAATTATTTCATTTTGAACATCGACATTTAGGCTATCTGTGGTCAAGTTTTCGGCATAAATATCGTGAGCATAAGCGGCGCCCGGATCATTAGTTTGGTTAAAACTTTGGATATTTAATTCATTAGATATGATTTCAGAGGGATTATCGTAATCGTAAAAGCTAATATTCTGCTGAATATAACTTTCTACATCACTTTGAGTTTCACTGCCTGTTGGTGTGTATTGATATCCCACATAAACAACACCAGTCATGCATCCGTTAATGTAAATATTACGTGTTTGATTTGTTGGTGAAGATGGAGCACTGTTAGTAATGGAAACCCAAAGAATAGATAAGTTGCTGGGAGTAATGTCAACTTCGATATTGTAGTTAGACGGATTTTTTTTCATATATAACTCACCAAATAATTATGGTTTAAGTAACCGAAACGAGAAAACTAACCCAAGTCAAAAACTAAGATCTTACTGATGAACAACGGTTTTCTCTATTCGAGTAAATAGGACGGTCGTAATTATCAACAACAATAAAAATATCTTTTACCTAATATTTCATAGAAATATTGAATATAACTATCTTATTTAAGTTGGTAGATTTAGGTTCGTCAAGGATAGCTGTAATTTTTTTATTATATACAACCCAAAGATAATTAATAGAAATGAATTAATTATTTAATTAGATTTTTTATCTTGGCATTAATCTATTAATCAACAATGAAAATAGAAACATTATTTCAATCATAATAGAGATATGATTATAAATAAAATGAATAAATAACTTCGCAAAATAATCTATCACTTAAAAGGGAACTCAATCCGGTTTTTGCAATCTGAGCTCTCGCCGGATTGAGTTATGCTAATAATAGCATCTGGGCTAATTGCTTTTTATAACTACCTACTCCATTAGAGCTACTTTATTTTCTATTACTTTGTAATAATTAATTTAGCAAACCAAAAATTTCATCACTCTTGAATTGGAGATGGATTTGCAATACTTTTCAGTGAATCAGGGATGGTTTCACTGAGATACATATCGCTGATTTTTGGCAAATTCTTAACATAAAGATCATATGGCATCCAGAATGATTTCCCTTCAAATCGGCTATTCTGGAATATATCATTTTGCACGTCTTCTGGAATATTTTTCCATTCAGCAGAACCAGGGGAATATGGACCTTTGTATTTAACGACATTCCACGGATTATGCAGTCGTACTAACTTAATATCATTCCATTGTTGAGCATCTAATATTAAATAAGCATGACCTGATACCAAATCCGTAGACGAACCCGTTCCTTGATAAGTTACATGATGTTTTACTTTGAAGATATCGATAAATTTCTCATCCCAAATACGATCCTGATTATCCTGATTAATACTGGTATTCGCAGTCGATTCTATACCAAAATAGACTTCATTACCGCCGCCTAAATTCTCATAGCTACCATGCAATTTCGCAAATGCTTTTTCAATCAGGTAATACCAAAATTCATTTTTATCTTCCATAGCAGAGAAACTAACGCGAGGCAGATCATCGTCAATCAGTAAATAACCAATTTTCGATTGATTGATGATTCTAACGGAATAAACGCCCGTTGAATTATAAACTGGCGGATAAATGGAAGAGAATAACACATTATGCCCTTCTGGATGGGACGCAATTGCTCCAATGGTGCTAACAAAGCCGCAATTACCAAGATAGAGCTGACCCATATCGATCATCTCTATCCCTTTAATAAACATGCTAGGGAATTCAATAAAATCTTCAATACGGCTATGCTTATCAACGCCTCCACTTTGCCATTGTTCAGGAGGATATGAATCATCCAATAAATAACCATTCTTCTCTGATAATGCTTTAATTAGGGCCAATACCGGATCTTTTGCATATAGAGTAACTCCGTTAAAGTCAAAAGGTTCACAGGTAGCCAGAATATCATTTAATTCACTTAATTTTATCGCTTTATCAGGATCTCCGATCAATGCTTCTTGCACTGATTTTTCAGCATATGCGTCACGCCCACATGCGGTTAAATCCCTATCTGGTGATTTTGGCCAGGTATGAACATTACTGACATCAACTGGTTGATCGGAGAAATTAACAACTGACATTTTCAATATCCCTTGATTTTATAATGGATGGATAACCTTACGCTGTTATTTATATTAAATAGCCAGCCCAAAGGTTTTATACCTAATAATATGATTAAATAATTAGCAAATATACTTACCTTAGGTGCGGTAAATATTTCCTTATCACGTTATTAAAATCAACTTAATTATTAAATAGATGATAATTTTATTTTATTGAATCAGTATTAATAATTCGAAATAACAATAACCATTTCGATTCCATTAAAAAATCAAAAATATAAAGCCTGCGTATAATACACAGGCTCTATATAGATTCTGAAAATAATTACTGCGGGGCTTATAAGAATGGCGTGATATTGCCAGCCCCTTCCCGTATTACAACCGGCGTATCCTCAGTTAAATCAATCACGGTTGTAGGCTGTTGCCCTAAATAACCCCCGTGAATAATCAGATCAACCAACTTTCCCAAATTATCTTTAATTTCTTCAGGATCAGATTCAGCAAAATCATTGCCCGGCAAAATCAGGCTAGTGGACATCAATGGTTCACCCACTTGTTCAAGCAGCGCCAAAGCAATTGGATTAGATGGAACACGTAACCCGATGGTTTTCCGCTTATCATTCATCAAACGACGAGGAACTTCTTTCGTCGCACGCAAAATAAACGTGTAATTACCCGGCGTATTATTCTTAATCAGACGAAAAGCTGAATTATCGACATAAGCATAGGTCGATATTTCTGACAAATCCCGGCACATTAAGGTGAAATTATGATGACTATCTAACTGACGGATACGGCATATCCGAGTCATCGAATCTTTATCTTCCAGATGGCAACCAATCGCATAACCGGAATCTGTTGGATAAACAACTACCCCACCCTTTTTAAGCACATCCACACTTTGCCCTATTAAACGCGGCTGCGGATTATCAGGATGAATATAAAAAAAACTGGCTCATAAATTACCTCTTAATTTTATGCAGCCCCTACAGTGACCAGTTACGCCATATTGGTACCACATCACCGGGCAACCACAATTTACGCCCTAACTCTATCCATGAACAAGGCTGGTGAAAATCAGAACCTAACGAAGCCATCAAATCATATTCCCGCGATAATTGACCGAGATATTGCCGCTCGTTAGGCGCCTGCTGGCACTGTGCAACTTCCATTGCATCACCACCATGTTGTTTAAACCAGACAATCAGACGCTTCAACCATTTAGTCGATAAATCATATCGTCCCGGATGAGCAATGACTGCTTGACCACCTGATTGATGAATGGCATCAATAGCTTGTTCAATTGTACACCATTGAGGTGGAACGTATCCGATTTTTCCTTTTGCCAGATACTTTTTAAATACTTTCGCCATTGTTGGCTCTTTGCCTATTTCAATTAAATAACGGGCGAAATGGCCTCGCGTCACTTGTCCACCCTTCGCTAACCGATTCGCCCCCGCCCAGGCATCGGGAATACCTACCTTTGCCAATCTACGGCCTATTTCAATTCCTCTCTCTTTTCTGAGTTCAGCTTGTTTACCGAGTAATGTAGCCATTGCGTTTGATTGAATATCAATGTCTAAACCAACAATGTGAATCTCCATATTTTGCCACAGGGTAGATATCTCAACGCCTGATATCAGTTTTAATGGCAAGTTGTGTTGGCTGATATGTTCATTAGCGGGCAAAATAGCATCCGTTGTATCATGATCCGTCACAGCCAATACATTAACGCCCATTGCTACTGCCCGTTCGACCAACTCTGATGGTGAAAGTAAACCATCCGATGCAGTCGTATGGCTATGCAGATCATAAATTGTCACCCATTCAGTCGTTGAATTTGTCATTATTCCGTTCTCTGATTAAATAGCTAGGTATAGCTTAGCGATAAACGGTGACATTTTACAGAATAGAACCCTATTCAGCCCTAAAATATCGGGCTGAATAGAGTAATTTTAAGAATGAAGAAATTCACGGATGAGAAATGCAATATCCCTTGTTATTGACAGAGAAGAATTAATCAGCGTTTTTCTTCATCTAGCCAATAGATTTCAAATAATAGGGCTTACCCGGATTATAGAGTGGCCCCATGTCGATGGTCTCATCATTAGATTTAGCGACATAACCCATCCCTTCTCTGGCCGCGTTCGCCAATAAACCACAATCCTGATCGCCTGACCAAGAAAATATACCGCCCAGTTTATTCTTAGCGACATACTCCGCTTTCTGTTTCACCGTGCGTGGTGTATCTAATGAGATAAAGTGTCCTGCTGTTTCACTAAACAAGAAATCGGCGTCAGCATTGGTATCCGTCATTAGCACAAAGCCATTTTTCCCGGTCGCTAGGGTGTGTTCGCTATCCAGATAATTATTAACAATATCAAAGAACTCAGGTGAACCTTTTTCCATTGTTCCTAACGCATCGCCAGTTTTATTATATTCACGGGTTTCAAGCTTTGCCCCTTTGCCTGCACGACCATAATTAGCATAACCTAAATGAATTTTCTCCAAAGGTATGCCAAGATCCTGATGTAAGTAATTGATAGCAACTTCCGCAGATAAATCAGACGCACCTGATGGATCAGGATCTTTTGGCGAATAGAGATTAGTATGATGGCCGATATAAGGCGCCCATCCGGTACCAAAATAGTCGTAACTCATTAAATAAATATTATCCAAACCATTCTTGACTAATTCGGCAATATTGGAGGTTTCTAATTTCGTTTTTACACCACTACAAGCAATGGAGATCTCTTTTCTGTCCTCTCGCCCAAATCGGCTATCCAAAGACTCACGTAATTCTTTAATTAACAGAGCGTAATATTCCCCATCTTTCGGATCGTAAACATTGCCATCTTCACCTGGGCTTCCGGGATATTCCCAGTCAATATCGACACAACTGAACATAGGAAAGCGTTCAAAAAAATCAACAATACTGTCAACAAAAACGCCACGTTTTGTTTCATCAGCCGCCATCACAGAGAAATAACCGGACATACTCCAGCCACCAATACTAAAAGCCAGTTCAAGTTTATGACCCGCTAAACGCGCCGTTTTTTGTAATTCGCGTAATCCGCCTAATAAACCGGACGCTTTCTTTTGTTGATAAAAAGGCAAAAATGTTCCTGCATTAATATCAGTATTCGCACTTTCCTTAGGTAATCCCACATTACGGGCAGTACCTAAATCACCATAAGGATCAAGAGGAACAATATGGCCTTCGGTAATTTTTATTTCACTCTGGCTATTCCAGCCATCCGCAACTTCTTTAATCGTCTTCCCTTTTACACCAGTATCACCGTAAATACCCAAGAAGCTGAATATTAATTTATCATAAGCAGTCACATTGATAGTGCTTAAATCAAATCCTCTTCCCCGATCATCCGCTTTTTCATCCTTACCATCTAAGCGCGCATCATATTGGCACCAATCAGTAATATAAGCAGAAAGTTTCGGTCTGGATTTATCGCTTTCATATTCATTAAACATCGGCCGACAAACACGCGTCGCAGTATAAGAAAGGTTGCCCGCTGAACCATCTGGTTTAAAATTAACATCCGGCCGTTGATAGGTTTGTTCTGTAATAGCATCCGGCTGTAAAACCGGTGAAGGAATATCTTCTGTCGGATCAACGCGCCCATCGGTAGGATTTCCGTGCTCTTTTATCTCTTCTTCCGTCGCTTGACGAATATATTTCCAGGCGTTATGCGGTGTTCCCTCTTTAGCCGTAGGATCGGGAATATGCCAGCGCTCAACCCAATAGGTATTGGTATAAACACCACCATTAAAAATAACATTATAAACTTGGCCGCCTGCCTGATTTTTCCATGCGGTTAATGGCTCACCAATAATATCACTTATGTCGGACATGGATTTCGATGAGGTATAAGTATATTTGTTTACCATTTATAAACTCCAATGAAATTTATATTTAGCCTCCACATGGATAGAAGAGGCTAATTTGAATGTTAATGATAACGAGTAAGAATTTTAAATTCAGATGACTGATTCATTTAATTCTTAATTCCCGTCATACCAAATCTGGGTATTCCTTTTTCAATAATGCTTTAACAGCCGAGCCAAATGATGCAGACCCTTCTTGCGCGGTATATCGAATATGAAGAATTACATCCGTCAAACTTTCTAAATCCTGCGATGTATTGGTAAATTGGAAATTCCAACTCGAGCCTACCCCCACTCCCTCAAAGGGTAAGAAACGTTCATCATCGAAATTAAGTGTGAACATTCCGCTGTCATTAATCCCTGTAGATAAAGCGATTTGTTGATTGGGCTGGATGCTGCGGGCCGTATAAGGCGTTTCCGCACGAGTTCCCTCTTTCAACATTTTTTCAACGGTTTTAAGATCCGCTTTGGTCGTATAACTGCTCACACCTGACAAACTTAATTTGGCACAGATATCTTCATAAGGACCAATTAACATAGGCAGCGTCACTGAAACAGATTTAATCCGCCGATTAAATAAACCAGTATAATCTGGAACAAAATGTTTGGTTTCATCCAAATTAAACGTAATTTGGTTATGCGATTTCAAGGCTTTAAGTTTTGTATCCCACTCCTCACTCAATAAAGATTTAAGCGAAATCGTTTTGATAATTTCCAATTGACGTGAATTTTGCTCAACATAAGTACGTTCCATACGTTGCAACGCCAATTTTAGATTTTCACCGACCAACAGCCCTTGATAGAGATCATTCCAGCTCGCACCATCAATAAAATTCTGCTCGCCTAGCCCAAGCTCATATTGTAAAGAGGATTGTGCGGATAAACACAATGAAGAAACAGCATCATAAGCCTGCAAATAGAGGCTTGAGATCTGGCTAATCATCCAGGTATATAAACTTTCATTAGTAAAACGGCTGGAGAAATAAGCCAACAGTGCCTGAGATTGTTGTTGCTGCGCTTCAACCTGCGCCAAACGCTTACGTGCGGCACCGACCTGCAACTGCTGAATATTAATTTGCTGATCAATAGACTTTACTTCCCATTCAGCTTGTTTATATTGCAGTTCCCACTCCTGCCGACGGCGGCGATAAGATTCAGAAACACTGAGGCTATCGGCTTTAGTACTATCGGACTGATGTTTCAACGTTGCTATTTCAGCAACCGCATTTAAAGCAGCCCCCCAATGAGATCCCCCAACGGCCAATCCATAAATATTGGGAACTAAATCTAGTGCCGCCGCAGCCGTTCTTGATACTTGTGAAGCTAACAGAGCAGAAGACGCCTGAGCCTGTAATTCAATAACCTGCTGTTCCGTTGACGAAATATTTTCATCATAAAGACTTTTATAATGTTCGTACCGATCCTGAGCAGATTGTTTGCTCACCTGCAACGCATCAAGACTGGCCTGATTAATATTGATATCTTGTTGCTGGAGGTCAACCGCAAAACGGTAGAGATCATTATTCTGAACCATCTGGAATGATTCAAAACTCAAATTATCTTTCCGTTCCAACAAGCTTAACAATGTGCTACCAAATTGTATCAACGTATCGACACCCGATTTCGCCCGCGCCAACATCGGTTCAAAACGATAATTGGGTACTCTGAAATTCATTCTGCTGGCATTTCTGGCGGCAACCACTCGCTGATAACGCTGATTCATTAATCCACGAGGAGAAATTTTCGAATCATAAAGATCCATAGAAATTTCTTTACCATCCAGCGTTAAATTATGCCGTAAATTGTAAATCCGGTTTTCTATTCTATCCCACAGGGCCGTTAACTCTTCATTAATCGGTTTCATGAATAGATCATTATCCAGCGCACGAATAGTTCTATCATGAACCACCGGGGCATAAGGCAAGGGATAACTTATCATCTCCAATGCTCGTACCGCGCTATTCTTCTTATATGATGCATCCTCAAGGGTTATTGGCTGCCAGGAACTGGCTAATTGGAGATCAGGACGCGCACCTAATAATGAACTTGCCGTTGCATAGCTCAGACGAGCCACCGTTCTGGCCGTTGGCTGTAGCTTGCGATATTCCATATCACCCTGATCGATAATATTCTTAACGTAGAAGTTAAAAATCGCTTTACGATAATGAATAGGTTCACTGGCAGAAATTGCATCAGGATCAGCCGGTTCTACCAGACTACGTAACCTCTTTGGCTCGTCAATTATCGGGCGACTATTCCAATAACGTGGCTTATCTTGTTCCAGCGCCGGTTCGTCATTACTTTCAAAAGGATTAAAAATAAACTTAGTCCAACGACTGGCTTCCTCATAACGCTGTTCCACATTAAACCGCCAGGCCACCATAAATGGCATATGGAAGAATAATTCCCAAAAATAAATACCATTTGCCCCTTTAAGGTCGATAGGTTTTGAAACATTACCGGTAATCGGCTCTTCATGAATATTTTGCGTTTCCCAACTGAGAACTTTATCCAGTTTTTGACTCGCCTTACTAATTAACTCTTTTGCAAACAGGGTATTTAAACGAATCGCCTTGTCAGAATACCAACTTTCTAATGGTTCCTCTGGTTGCTCTTCTTTTGGAAATTGCAAATATTGAGTTTGTTTAGTCTGTTTAATTTGAACCTTATCGCGAAGTAATTTACCCACACTAAGTTTAGTCTTAATTTTACCTGCAACATCTCCCGTTTCCGACGGCAAACTAAAACCCGTAACAACCGTTACATCATTTCTATCACAACGGTTCAATGTGACACTCAGCTTTGGATCATAATCTTCTGGAGTCAGTATCTTATAATTCAGCCAACAGCGTTCACCCTTGCTATCTTCCAACCAAATACAATAAAGGATATTTTTGCTTCTGCTAAAATCATATTTATACGTTGAAGTGGACGTAAGATACATATTCAATGTCCCGTCAACATAAGTCGCATCCAGCTTAAAATCGTCTATTTTACCCAGTTGTCCTTCAAATGTTGGTGGTTCGGCTATCGGCCATTTCATATTATTATTAACGGGATAAAGCACCAATTGCTTATATTCATCCGGCCCACCATTCGAGGGTTCCCGAAAATAGAACCAGACTAAAGCCGCGCCATATGCGTCCAGATCGGATAGCGTTGAAGTGGATTTAGGTAAATCCGTTGCTGCCATTAATAGATTGTCACAAACATAGGTGAAAACTTCATCATAATCATAAGGCCCGGTCTTCTCATCTGTACCTTTCAAGCGCACAAATGCCACCAAAGCCAAGCGTTCAACATCTCCGGTACGATCGAGAACCGCAATTAACTCTTTCATAGAATGATCAAGTAAATCTTCACGAACAGTAGTGCCGGTACTCCAGGTACCATCAAACGCTAAATGAGCTAGATTAAGTTTGGTACGATATTTAATACTATTATCTTTATCTTGTTTTTCTTCAGAAACTTCAAACCAACTAATATATAATCGGTTATTCAGGATAATTGGACGAATAATACCGTTATATGCATTTTCTAAAGGAACATTAATCAGCTTCCACTCACTCCAGGCGGTAGGATAGAGTTCATCAGTCTGATTATTACGCTGTTTGGCATCTAAAGTTCGCCAAAAATAACGGTAAGGTTGAGTTCGTGTTTTAGCAATGAAATAGATCTTATCATCGGCAATATCAACACCATCTTCGTAGCCGGCAATCACCTCTAAATTACTGACCTCTTCGAAGTTATTCAAATATCCCAATATCGCTTTCTGAGCAACATCATCGGTGAGCTTACCTTGATTAAGCGCACTTTCAAGTTGAAAGAAGAATTCCGTTTTGGTTAAACGTAATGTGGGATCAACATAGACTTCCGGATAAATAGCCAGTTGCTGATTTGCCGCCCAATAACCATAACGATTAGCAAACTCCTGCCAATTATCCGCATCTTCCTGAGTCATCGATAAACCTGACTCTAAGTTCAAAACAATACGGTTAATATATTGTTGTACAGATTGAGTAACATGTGCGACACGGGCTGTTTTTACTTTAGAAGAAACCTGAGTATCTAATAATAGAAAATCATATAAATCATCCACATTTTGAATTCTTTCACGCAAGGATTGAAAAGCGCTATCATGCGGCACAATCTGACCAAGATAATAATCAACTAACGCATCACGCAAATTTTCCTGTAATTTTGCTTCAATTAAATTAGACATTCTCATCATCTCCTTGCGCTTTTAATGCAGCCATTACCGCTTCCCCGATACTTTGGAAAGCTTCAAAATCTGAATTAACATCAAGTGCGCCAGCACCTAATAAAGGCTCAACGGACAAATTAGTTTTCACAGAAAATTGTTGCAATCGTCGTATCCAATCTATTTGGGATAAGGTCATTGCACGTTCTTTATCTAATCCTCCTTTCTTACAAGCAAGAGAAATTTCATCAGGGTCCCAATCTAAAATCTCAGCCAGTAATTGCGCACATTTATAATTGTCATCATCCTCTTCTCTTGTCTTCGGTGAAGTTTCACTGTTAGCAAAAGTAAAATATTCTTGAATTTTATCCTCATTCTGTTTCGCATTTTCCAGTAAATCCTGATAGCGATTCAGCAGGAAAATTTCATCTAATGATAATGATATTTCCGTTGTTTCATCCACGTTTAAACCCAACCATTTAGGATTCGTCAGACGCAATAACAACAGATTATTACTTATGCTCAATGCATTAATTAATTGAGTATAAACTAACAGACTATAGGTCAGGTCCAGAAACTCTTTCTTAATATCTTCAACTTTTTCTGGCGTATTATCTAATACCAGTTTCAGTACTGAATAGACACCACTTCCTAACCAGCGCAGTTGTAGTGGAACAATATCCCTTGATACTCCATATTCTCCCGCAATAGCGCTAGATAATAGACTTTCTTGCGCGGTTTTAGCTTGCAATATGATCTGCACAACAATATTAATTTGATTATTATCTGGATTTATCTTCTTCTCATTTAAAATATCTTCAATCTTTTTCCGCAAAGATTCTTCATCTGTTTTTCCCCATACTAATGGGATATCTTTGATTAAACCGTTATTCTTATCAAAAACACCATTTTCATCTGATAGAATAGTCCACCAATCAATATCATTGATTTCTTGCCGATTAAAATCAGACTGTTGTAAACGCACATTATCAGTCAAACCATCGGAAATTCCCTTATAAAAGGTTAACATGCCACTTGTTGGCACCACGGGAAGCTGAGTTTTACCTAATAATAAGGAAAGTTTGATTGGTGTCAGCTTTGTTTTAGCCAACCAAGCAGTCAAAACCTCCATTTGAGCAATAACACTGAGAATGTCATCTTTCTGCTCATCTTTTTCTTTAAAGACCGGAATATTCGCCAAATATCCCTCTTCACCTGTCAAAATACCGGCTAGAATTAATCCATCCTCCGCAGAAAAACCAAATAATCGCGGAATAGTTACCAAGCAATAAAGTCTGGACACGACATCAAGATTACGCACCAATTTGCCAGAAGAGAGCTTCAATGCCTTCTCAACGATAGGTGCAATCACTTGAAACGTGGATAAAGAAATAGCTAACCCTGCACACAATTGTTTAACTGTTTTCGCGCCCTCTCCTTGATTTTCTGCATAGCTAAATTCTTTCCCATCCAGTATTAAAGGTTGGTCAAAAAGTTTAGACTGATTAAACAGTTGATCAAAAAATGGAATATTATTGCTGATAGCAAATGGCGTAATTTGATATATCCATCCAGCAAATGCTTCCGGTAATACTTTATATTGTATTGATAAATGACGGAATAAACCTAATGCTCTTAATGTATTATTGGAAATAGTCAGATCGGTATTATTGGGTTCAGCTTTTATTGCTGAAATTATTAATAAATCAAGCTGATGATAAGGTAGCTCTAACCAACGCTGTAAACGAATAAAACGATTCATTCGATCATAACGAAAATCAGAAACTGCATCTATTTCTCGTCCAGAGTCCGTTCTCACAATGCTTAATGCATCTAATTGCCCGGCATTTATATAAACACCGCCATAGTGATAAGGTGCAGGAAAGTGTTCTGACGTTTGTCCACTATCGAAAATAGGGTTAGAAAATAGCACATTTGGCGAAACTAAAGGCCGGAAATCACCACTACTAAACAAATGTTCGAGATCTGTCACTTTCGATCCTGTTTGTTGACCAAAAGATAGAATCTCTTTTAATTTCACACTGTCATCCGCGGAAAGACCATAATTATCTTGGAAGAATTGTTCAGCTTCCGGCAATAATTCTGCTTGCGCAGTACCTTGTTTCGCAATCGCGAAGCGGTAAGTCATGGTCAGGAAGTTAATACCTTCAATATTTACAGCGGTATTATTTGTGCTTTCTTTGGGTACCGCAGCATAAACTGTCATTGCACCAAAGAAAGGACCATTATCTAAATTACCAATTTCACTATTATCGCCTTCTACATAGGTTAACTTTAATTGCCGACTAAATGGAGATGAATTATTAAATGGTTCCATCCTCGCTTTTACACGATTATAGGTCAGAATATTTTCACCACGAAGTTTAACTTTGATCGTCTCTTTCGCTTTATTTTCGCAAGTAATAATAATCTCGTCATAAGCTTTATCCACATTATTACTTAACAATGTCGGACCAGTAACATTACCATCAGCAAGAATAATATAAGCATGTTTTGAAATATCACGTTCAGGCAAGATTTCGGTTGTGCTGGTGCTGAAATAACTCTTAATAAGTTGTTCACGTGATAAAAAATTTTGCGCAAATGGGCTTTTCTCTGTCAGTAAAGTCATTTGCTCCTTACTCAATTGAGTATAAGCGAGCAAAGCCTGATCACGCTTTTCAGTTAAGATATGCCAGGGAAATTGCTGATCCACTTGCTGAATAATCGTGCCTAATTCTGTCCCTTCTTCGGCCAAGCCTTTATTTATCTGTTGGGAAGGTAAACTATAAGGTAGTGTAAATGGAAAACGAGTCTCTCCCAAAACCTGATTAACCGGTTTATCCGCATGGCCCGTCTGATCAATATATTCCCTGGCACTTTTCGACAAAACATCATTCACAATAGAGATTGCTGTAATCTCTTTATAAAGATTATCACTATTAAGTAATAAATCAGGAATATCAGCACGCCTTTGCTCCAATCCCACAGCACTATTGGAACCATCCAACTCTATTTGTTGTACAAATTTATAAAGATCAAGCAGGTAATTTACCGGACTATCAAGGGCCTCAATAGCATCTGGCTGACAGAAATCATCCCAAGGTTCAGGAAATAAGTTGCTATAATCAGGCAACTTTTCTTCCTCATCAGTATTGTCACTAATATAAGTAGAATATCTTGCCTGATAACTCGCTTTTGTTAATGATGCGCCATCGTAATCTCTCAATTGTCTTTGCCGATAACTTTGTACCAATTGATTAGCCGCACTCACTGCTTTATCAAAAATTACCTCGGCATGACCTGATAAAGATTCGTTATGGCGTTTAATAAAGCGCTGTTTTGATACTTCAATAATATCAAAAATTGAGTGATATCCCAGACGTTGAAGTGTATTGAGTAGCGTGACAGTAGAATTGTCTTCCTTCTGTTCTGAGTTCGCCAACATATAACGTGTCGGCAATATTGGCGATGCTGATGACTTTATCTCTGCCACCGCAGATAATAATGGCGATACTTTTGTTATATCCTGTTTTTCACGAGAAATGCTTTTATATTTATCCATTGTATTATTCCCAACCTAATTAATCGGAAACACCTGAATAGCACAGTTATAGAGACTATAACCACTTTAAATAGTGAGATTTTTTTAACGCATAAATTCAATTTAATTTACATGCTTCACACTGTTTCTCTTTCGGTTTATCGTAAGAAGGAAGATCACCTTCAAAATAGAACGGGTCCATTTTGATAACTTCTTTAATTGCTTTACGACCCAATCCTTCATGAGCAGCATTTGTTAACAAACCATTATCCTGATCACCGGTCCAAATAAATAAACCACCAAGCCCTTTTTCTTTAACATAACGGCCTTTTTCTCTGACTGAACGAGGCGTATCTAATGACATAAATACTTTGAGATCTTTATTGTAAATATAATCGGCCTTCGCCACTGGATCATGGAAAACCGTATAGCCATTACGACCTATTTGATTTTCATAATCAACATAATTATAGATAATATCTGTCCATTCAATTACGCTGTATTCGAAACCTCCTACTGTGGATGTTCCGTCAGTATATTTTCCAACTAGTTGCTCATTATCCTTACTCTCTAACTCCGCAGTTCTGGCATTACGAGTATAACCAGAATAACCGATATAGATAAATTTCTTATTAATACCTAAAGAGATAAGATAGTTAACTGCATCATCGACTGAATATTTAGAATACTGGTCATCCTTATTGCGATGAAGATTGGTATGATGAGAAAGTTTTCCGTCACCCAATGTAAAAAAATCATAAGTCATTAAGTTGATTTCATTGACACCGGCGGCGATCAATTGTGGAATATTCGCTGCTTTTATTTTTTCTATATCGGCGGGAGCAGCAATACTAATTCCTTTTAAATTACTGATATTTGCATTTTTTAAATCCTTAATAAGCTCAGCAAAATACTTATAATCATCTTCATCAAATTGATTATTTTCCCCCGCAGAACCAGGATATTCCCAGTCAAGATCAATGTGGGTTAGCATGGGGAATCTGGTGTATAAATCTTTGACCCCTTCAACAAACCGTTGGCGCAGTTTCTCATCACGACAAACTTTATAAAAAGCACCACTCATTGACCAACCGCCAACACTGACAGAAATTTCCAGATCTGGATTTTCCTCCTTGAGTAAACGTAAACCTCCTAATACCCCCTGGGCTTTATCCTGCTGATATAAGTCTACAGGATTGCCTGCCCACTGAGTAAAACCACAATTAAGGTAGGCTGCAACATCTGCCCAAGGATCAATTGGAATCGGTTTGCCTTCGTGATTCTCTAAAATATCTTGTTCAGCATCCCCCATTTGCCATCCATCTTTACCCGCCGCAGCAATGATGGTTGCTCTCTTATCCCCGGCATCTCCAATAATACCTGCAAAACTAAAGATGATTCTCTTAAACGGTTTTCCTTTTTCTTTATCGCCCTTAAAGCGCATTAAATCAGCACTTCTGCCACCATACTTTTTAAAATCATCTTCCGTTGCTGTGTCAACCAAACGCGCATCATAGATTGACCAATCAGATAAATAGCAGAAAACGCCAAAATCATCTTTCTCCTCGTAAATATTAAAAACCGTTTTAGCAAGTCTTGTCGGTGTATATGATAATACGCCATCAGTTGTTTTAGGATCAAAACCATTTAACCGATAAGTTTTTTGCGCCGCGCCCTCTTCTGAATCCTTAACTTTATGTGGATCAGTTTCATACACCAATTGGCTATCTGCTTTTGGTTTATTTTCACTCATATCTCACTCCACTAGCGATACAATTGTTTAAACATCAGAGAGTTAAATCATGGCAACCCATGCCAGAATTAAGTAGAGTCTTATAAGTATTCAGAGTTAGAAACCATTCACCAAGAATACCTATAACGTATTGAATACAAAGAATTACATAGCTTTAACTTATAAAGATTTAAATTCTAAATAACACGATATGTTAGAGCCCTGAATATTACTTCTTACAGTAATATTAGCTAAACCTCTTTTTTTCATATACAGATATAAAAATTAACAGTCTCTTTTTTCCTTCGGCCTATTGACTCAAATAAAATCCAGCCAATTCTGCGTGTTAGTCAAAATCTGTTATCGTTAATATTCTTTTTTAATAAAACATGATTTATATATTTAACATTACTAAATATATATTATGACTATATTATAAAATGATAATATGCATTATTTGTGACAGTGAAGTAATAGTTTTATTAAAATTAATAATCCTATAATTATTTTATTTCTAACTATTTTTTGTTACACCGTAACGAATGTGCGTACCAATTAACCTTTGCAAAAAATACTTGACACATAAATTACGATCCAGTTTACTAGTACAAGAGTGAGAAAGATATTGTCTTGTATACCATCTATTTATTAATACTAAAGAGGCACTGAAAATGGCTGCATGTATGACGTCTATCCGTTGGTGGCATAACTTCCCAGTAAGGGCGGTATGGTCACGCACATAAATCAACAGTGCCAAATTACCAAAACCCGCCTAAACAGCGGGTTTTTTTATATGCGTAACTTATTAACAGGACGAGAAAATGACGGATAAACAACCAAAAATCACAGTAATCGAGCAGGAAACAGCTTATCAACCCGATCCTACTCTGCTATTCAACCAACTCTGCGGTGAACGACCAGCAACTTTATTGCTGGAATCTGCGGAAATTAACAGCAAAAAAAATTTAAAAAGTCTGCTGATTATCGATAGTGCCTTACGTATCAGTGCCAACGGCAATCAGGTTACTTTTGACGCGTTGACCGAAAATGGCCGAAATCTATTACCCATTTTGGCCAACAAATTGGCCAGCAATGTCCAATCTGAAATGACACATGATGCTCTTCAAGTTACCTTCCCGCCAATTAATCACAATATAGATGAAGATAATCGCCTGAAAGAGGTATCCGTATTTGATGCACTGCGTGCCCTGCTTTCTCTGGCGGAAGAGCCATCACCATACAATTCATTTCCATACAATACAGACGCAATATTTGTCGGCGGTCTTTTTTCCTATGATCTGGTGGCCGGATTTGAGCCATTACCAACCGTAAAAACCGTTCAACGCTGCCCTGACTTCTGTTTTTATCTCGCAGAAACGTTATTAGTGATCGACCATCAGAATAAAAATGCACGTTTGCAAATCTCCCTTTTCAGTGATTCTCAAGCAGAAGAGCAACGCCTTAAGCAACGATTAAAAATATTAGCAGCACTTATTACCGAACCCATTGAGCCGGTAAAACAGATCCCTCTGCCAGCCATGAAAGTTTCATACAATCGGGATGATAAAGCCTATGCAGAAATGGTGGCACAGTTGCAGCAATACATTCGTCAGGGAGATATTTTTCAAGTGGTGCCATCAAGACGCTTCTTTCTGCCCTGCCCGGCACCGCTTCATGCTTATCAAAAGCTTAAGCACCGCAATCCAAGTCCCTATATGTTCTTCATGCAGGACAAAGATTTCTGTCTGTTTGGCGCTTCTCCTGAAAGCGCGCTTAAATATGATGCATCCAATCGCCAGATTGAAATTTACCCTATCGCCGGCACTCGCCCCCGTGGGCGCAATGCGGCCGGCGAGCTGGATGCCGATCTGGACAGCCGGACCGAACTGGAGATGCGAACAGATCATAAAGAACTAGCCGAACACCTGATGCTGGTCGACTTGGCCCGTAATGACCTGGCTCGCATTTGTGAACCGGGCAGCCGCTATGTCGCTGATCTGACAAAAGTTGATCGCTACTCCTTTGTTATGCATCTGGTTTCCCGCTTAGTGGGAACATTACGCCATGATTTGGATATCTTTCATGCTTATCAAGCTTGTATGAATATGGGCACCCTTACTGGCGCACCGAAAGTACGCGCAATGCAGCTTATCGCTCACTATGAAAATGAACGCCGGGGCAGCTATGGTGGTGCTGTCGGTTATTTCACCGGCAAAGGAGATATGGATAATTGCATCGTTATTCGCTCTGCCTACGTGGAAGATGGCATAGCGACTGTTCAGGTTGGCGCAGGTATCGTGCTGGATTCCGAACCTTTAGCAGAATCCGAAGAGACTCGTAACAAAGCAAAAGCAGTCATTCGCGCAATTATTGAAGCTCATCAGGCAGAGGAGATTTTCTAATGGCAAATATTCTGCTACTCGACAACGTGGATTCATTCACCTATAACCTCGTCGATCAATTACGTAATCATGGTCATCAGGTGGTTATCTATCGCAATACCGTTGCAACTGAAATGATTATGCAGCAATTAAGCATGCTCTCTTCTCCGTTATTAATGCTTTCACCGGGACCAGGTAAACCGTCTGATGCCGGTTGTATGCCTCAATTACTCCAACAAATCATCGGCAAAATTCCAGTGATCGGCATCTGCCTTGGGCATCAGGCCATTATTGAAGCCTATGGTGGAGAAATTTCTGCTGCTGATGAAATCCTACATGGCAAAGCTTCTCTGGCAGAACACGATAATCAGGCTATGTTCGCTAATCTGACAAATCCTCTACCGGTTGCCCGTTATCACTCTCTCGCGGGTAATAAAATTCCATCCGAACTGACTATTTCTGCCCGTTGTGGTGATACTGTTATGGCGGTTCGCCATAACGAACATAAGGTTTGTGGATTTCAATTCCACCCAGAATCAATTCTCACAACTCAGGGCGCTAAATTACTTGAACAAACTCTGGTCTGGGCACTAAATTAAAGGGGAGATGAAAATGCAGGCTATTTTCAACAAATTGTTTAATGCGCAGACACTGACGCAACAAGAAAGCCAGCAACTATTTGCAGCCATTATTCAAGGAGAATTAAGTGAATCACAACTCGCTGCTGTACTTATCAGCATGAAATTACGCGGTGAACAACCTCAGGAGATCGCCGGCGCAGCCCAAGCATTACTGGCAAATGCCCTGCCATTTCCACGGCCGGATTACACTTTCTGCGATATCGTCGGAACAGGCGGTGATGGCGCGAACAGCATCAATATTTCAACCGCCAGTGCCTTCGTCGCCGCGACTTGTCAGATTAAAGTCGCCAAACATGGTAATCGCAGTGTTTCCAGTCGATCAGGTTCTTCTGATTTGTTGGCAGCGTTTGGTATCGCTCTTGATGTCAGCGCGGAATGTGCCCGTAGCGCATTAGATGAAATCGGCATCTGTTTCCTATTTGCACCTCAATATCATCTTGGATTCCGTCATGCGATGCCGGTACGTCAACAACTGAAAACCCGGACGCTATTCAATATATTAGGTCCTCTGATTAACCCGGCTCGTCCACCACTGGCTTTAATTGGCGTCTACAGCCCTGAGCTAGTTGAACCTATTGCCCGCACTTTACAGGTTCTCGGCTATCAACGGGCGGCGGTTGTTCACAGCGGCGGCATGGATGAAGTCGCACTACATGCGCCAACGAAAGTTGCAGAACTTAATGATGGAGAAATTATCCATTATCAATTAAATGCTGAAGATTTTGGTTTACAACATCATCCAATATCCGCATTAAAAGGAGGTTCACCAGAGGATAATCGTGAAATGCTCAGTTTATTGTTACAAGGGCGAGGCAAGAAAGCGCATGCTGATGCCGTTGCGGCTAACGTTGCCCTGTTAATGAAAATTCATGGACAGGAAAATTTACGTCATAACACCCAACAAGCTCTCGAAGCCATTCACAGTGGCCGAGCTTATGAACGAGTCATAGCACTTGCAACAAGGAGTTAATCATGCAAGCCACCATTTTACAGAAAATTGTTAATGATAAAGCCGAATATCTTATTGATCGCAAACAACAGCAACCATTGGAAGGTTTTATTGATGCCGTTGTTGCCAGCAATCGTCATTTTTATCAGGCGTTAAGTAGTGAACAGACGGTTTTTATTCTGGAATGTAAAAAGGCATCTCCTTCTAAAGGCATTATTCGTCAGGATTTTGATCCCATTCAAATAGCGAAAATTTATCAGCCTTATGCTGCCACCATCTCTGTATTAACTGATGAAAAATATTTTCAGGGTAGCTATGAATTTCTTCGCTTAGTCAGTGATACTGTTCACCAGCCGGTATTGTGCAAAGATTTTATTATCGATCCTTATCAAATTTATCTTGCCCGTTATTATCAAGCCGATGCAATTTTACTGATGCTTTCTATCCTTGATGATCAGCAATATATTGCGCTGTCTGAACTTGCGCATAGCCTGAATATGGGCGTACTGACGGAAGTCAGTTCAGAGGAAGAGCGAGCCAGAGCAGTGGTGCTAAAAGCTAAAGTGATAGGTATCAATAACCGTGATCTGAGAGATCTTTCTATCGATTTAAACCGTACCAAGCAACTTGCGCCACAGTTACCAAAAGAAACAATTGTTATCAGCGAATCTGGCATCCACCAGCATCAACAAATTCGTGATCTTAGTCATTATGCTAATGGCTTTCTCATTGGCAGTGCTTTAATGGCCCAATCCAATCTGGACTTAGCATTACGTCAATTGATTTTGGGTGAAAATAAAGTCTGTGGGTTAACGCGTCCACAAGATGCTAAAGCAGCATTACAGGCAGGTGCTGTTTATGGTGGTTTGATATTTGCTGAACATTCACCACGTAATATTAATATTCAACAAGCCCAACAAATTATCAATGCAGCAAATCTCAAATATGTAGGGGTATTTCAAAATCAATCATCTGCATTCATCAGTCATACCGCCCGTACCCTTTCTCTGGCTGCGGTGCAATTACATGGCGCAGAAGGCGAAGTTTATATTACGGAACTGCGAAAAACACTGCCTGAAAATTGTCAAATCTGGAAGGCAATTGATATGTCGAAAGAGGCATTTCACGTCCAAGCCGAAAATGTTGACCGTTATTTACTTGATAACGGCAAAGGTGGAACCGGCCAAAGTTTCGATTGGCAATTACTTGAAAAGCAATTACTCGCCAATGTCATGCTAGCCGGTGGGTTAAATGAAGAAAATTGCCAACAAGCAGCAAAATATGGCTGTTGCGGACTTGATTTTAATTCTGGCGTCGAAAGCGCCCCCGGTATTAAAAGCAGTCATAAATTAAATAAAGTGTTTCAGCTTCTACGCTGTTACCAATAAGCAACAATTTCCCAGTTAATTACAATCTTCCGATTAATTACAATGGACAAATAGAATAATGAGTAAGCTTAACCCCTATTTTGGTGATTTCGGTGGACAATTTGTACCACAGATCCTTATTCCAGCCCTTGAACAATTAGAAGCCGCATTTATTGCCGCTCAACAAGATCCCGAATTCCAGCAAGAATTTCAAGATCTACTGAAAAATTATGCCGGCAGGCCAACGGCATTAACGTTATGCCGTAATCTGACAAAAGGCACCAAAACTCGTCTTTATCTGAAACGTGAAGATCTATTACACGGCGGCGCTCATAAAACCAATCAGGTACTTGGTCAGGCATTATTGGCGAAACGCATGGGCAAAAACGAAATTATTGCGGAAACCGGCGCTGGTCAACATGGTGTGGCAACCGCCCTCACTTGCGCACTTTTAAATATGAAATGCCGCATTTATATGGGTGCTAAAGATGTGGAGCGCCAATCCCCTAATGTTTTCCGCATGCGCCTGATGGGAGCCGAAGTCATTCCGGTCCACAGCGGCTCTGCTACCTTAAAAGATGCCTGCAATGAAGCATTACGTGATTGGTCTGGCAGCTACGATAAAGCCCACTATTTATTAGGGACTGCCGCTGGACCCCATCCCTATCCAACGATGGTTCGAGAGTTCCAGCGTATGATCGGCGAAGAAGCCAAATCCCAAATTCTGGCAAAAGAGGGACGCCTACCCGATGCCGTGTTGGCCTGTGTCGGTGGAGGCTCCAATGCCATTGGCATGTTTGCCGAATTTATTCCTGAAACATCAGTTCGCCTCATCGGTATTGAACCTGCCGGGCTAGGTATTGAAACCGGTAAACATGGCGCTCCACTGAAACATGGCAAATTGGGGATCTATTTTGGTATGAAATCGCCAATGATGCAGACAGATGAAGGCCAGATTGAAGAATCTTATTCTATTTCCGCCGGTCTGGATTTCCCTTCCGTCGGCCCTCAACATGCCTATCTGAACAGTATTGGGCGGGCTGACTATGTTTCTATCACCGATGATGAAGCATTAGAAGCGTTCAAAACGCTTTCCCGTGAAGAAGGTATTATTCCAGCCCTCGAATCCTCTCATGCGCTGGCTTATGCTTTAAAAATGATCCATCAAGCGCCTGATAAAGAGCAACTACTGATCGTTAATCTATCCGGTCGCGGTGATAAAGACATATTTACTGTCCATGATATTTTAAAATCCAGAGGGGAAATCTAATGGAACGTTACGAGCAGCTATTTAAACAACTGGAAAGTCGTAAACAAGGTGCTTTTGTCCCCTTTGTCACACTAGGCGATCCAAACCCGGAATTATCACTGGAAATTATTGATACTCTGATTGCAAGTGGCGCTGACGCTCTTGAGTTAAGTATTCCTTTTTCTGATCCACTGGCTGACGGCCCAACCATTCAGAACGCTAATCTTAGAGCCTTCTCCTCAAATGTAACCCCCACACTCTGTTTTGAGCTATTAACAAAAATTCGGGCAAAATATCCTGATATTCCTATTGGTTTATTAATGTATGCCAACCTAGTTTTTCATCATGGCATAGACGAGTTCTACCGCCGTTGCAAAGATGCAGAGGTCGATTCAGTATTAGTTGCAGATGTTCCCATATCAGAATCACGACCATTCCGTACCGCAGCGATGAAACATGGTATCGCTCCTATTTTTATCTGCCCTCCCAACGCGGAAGATGAACTATTACGTGAAATTGCTTCTTATGGACGAGGATATACCTACCTATTATCAAGAGCAGGAGTGACCGGTATAGAAAGACGAGGTGAAAAACCGTTAAATCATTTAGTCAATAAACTACGGGAATATCATGCTGCGCCACCGTTACAGGGATTTGGGATTTCAGAACCTAAGCAGGTAAAAGAAACATTAGCAAGCGGCGCAGCGGGAGCCATTTCAGGATCTGCCGTTGTTAAAATTATCGAAGAAAATCTTCTCCAGCCAAAAATAATGCTGGAAAAACTGGCTGAATTTGTATCAAAAATGAAGTCTGCCACTCAACTTTAATACAAAAAATGGGGCAAAATCTGCCCCATTTTTATATTAAAAGTGATAACCAACCCCAAACATAAATACCCACGGATCAAGCCGGGTATCAATTTTATATTGCTGGTCACCTGCTTTAAATTTCACATCCGTTTCAATGTTTACCCACCACACAGAGGCGTTCAACATCCAATTCTGATCTAACTCATAATCCAGACCAACCTGCCCCGCAACACCCCAGGAATCCTTCAAATCCAGACTATGTAAGTTATTATCTTTAACAGCCGAATTGCCGTTGAATTTTTCGTTAAAGAAAGTGGTGTAGTTAAGACCAACACCAACATAAGGACGGAAACTACTTTCTTTAGAACCGAAATAGTATTGCGCCATTAATGTCGGCGGGAGATGTTTTACTTTAGCAATATCACCAACACCCGGTAAACTTACCCGATGCTGGAAGGGTGTCCCTGCCAGTAATTCAAAACCAATATTATCGGTAATCATATAACTGAAGGTTAAACCCATCTGGGTATTATTATCCGCACTCAAAGAACCCACCCCTAATACATTGTCAGACCCCGTATTAGGTCTTACCGTCGCAGTACCTGTGCGGAAAATAAAATCACCCGCTTCATGAGCAAAAGCGAATGATGGTGCTAAAGTTGCCGCTGCTAATACAAATGCAGAAATTTTTTTCATTATTCATCCCATTACTGTGATTTAAAGTCAATTAAAATATACTCATATATTAGAATTTATGATCCAAGACAGATCACATCTTTCAAAGAATTTCAGTAAAACCGCATATTTATGATATTATTATTTCAATTAGGGATTATTTTAAATTGATCAAGATCAAAATTTATTTATTATTAATCAGTTATAAATCTTTTATTTATATATTCATTCCGACGTTTTATCTTTCCTTACCATTATATTTCAATTATGTTTTAATAAGGTTAATTTTATGTTTATTTTTATCTTAAGAATATAAAGTGAAGAACTTTTTTTCTACTATCAACAATCACAGTTAACCATTAATTTATCCGTATCATCTCGTTTCTACTATCCACATTTCCCCATAACAAGGTACAATCACCCCTTATGCATTGTTGTTTAACCTGATAGGAGCTGTCTTCATGCCAATCACGGCGAATACCCTGTACCGTGACAGTTTTAACTTTTTCAAAAATCAACTGTTAAGTACCCTGACTTTGGCCGTTCTGGCGGCTCTGGTTACCACCTTATTGGGGCACCTGTTTATTCCTGACAGCGAACAGATGAAGTTGCTGACAGAAGCAGAATTTACGTTTGCCACTTCAGGCAAGGCCGGTATTCAGGAGCTGGTGTCTCAAATGACCCCAGAGCAACAGTCAATGATCATGCGAGCGGGAATCGGGACCATTTTCTCAAGTATGATTGGCAGCGTGCTACTGGTCGGCGGCGTACTGACGCTGGTCGCGGCAGTTTCAGCGGGAAACCGTATTTCTTCATTACAGGCAATTGGTTTATCAGCAAGCCAATTACCGAAACTGTTCCTATTACTGCTTATCTGCACCCTGTTAATTCAACTGGGCTTGATGCTTATGCTAGTACCAGGCATTATTTTGTCTATCGCCCTGGCTTTATCACCCGTTATTATGACTGCTGAACGTCGCGGCGTTTTTGCTTCTATGAAAATAAGCTGGAAACTGGCATTTGCTAATATTCGCCTGCTGGTTCCGGCAATTCTTTTATGGCTGACCGCAAGGCTCTTGCTGGTATTTATTATTGACCGCCTAACATTCATTCACAGTGAGATGGCAGGGATTATTCTTGGTGTGTTCAATAACCTCATTTCAGCTATTTTGCTGATTTATCTGTTCCGGTTGTATATGTTGATTGCCTCTCCACAACCAAAATCAATATAAAGCAACTATTCAAACAAAACCCCATAGTGATAAAACTATGGGGATAAACAGAACAAGCTGTTATATCTGGATTGAACTAAAACGCAAAAAAATTCCCTGTTTTTCAACAGGGAATTCTATAGAAAAGGGAACTAATTAAATATTAATTAGAGAATTTCGGTTAGAACCGATAACCAACACCAACTACCCAAGTGCCTATTTTAATATCATTCAGTTTTGAATATTCATAGGATGTGTCAATAGTCCAATTTGGCATAGGGTTAAACTGTAATCCTAGGCCATAAGCCACTGATGTCTTATTGTATTTAAAGTCAGAGTTAGAGTTAGAACCTTCACTCTTTACCTTTCCATGTGCAGCACCAATCAGACCGTATGCACTGACATATTCATTAAAACGATATGTAGGACCCGCCATTAGAGAATAATAATCCATATCAGCTTTAACAGAAGGCATCGGTTCGATCCCCTTGTGTGTATATGTGAATGAACTAATAACCCCAAAATTATTATCCAATTCGTAGCGATATTTCAAGTTAAAGCCTTTTAGGTTTTCATCAAGATCAAGCTTTTTATCATTAACTTTATCAGCTTTCACATGACCCTGAGCATAACCACCCGAAATCGTGTGTTCACCGGCATTTGCCGCAAATGCAAATACAGATAAACTCGCTGCCACCACTGACGCTACCAATGTTCTTTTCATTGAAAATCCCTAATGTTATATAAAAATATAGAAAAGATTAATTACGGACCGCAATTATTTATCAGCAACCAATAGAAAACAACTCAATACTGTTTGTTGTTAAGTTTCCGTTTAACAAGATCAAGTAATAACGGTTTCCCACTTTGAGCAGAAGAATTTCTCCATTTTAATCGGATGTTTTTTGTACTTATTAGAATTTCATCATTTCACTATTGAGATAAAAGCAAAAAAATTCCCTGTTTTACAACAGGGAATTTTGTCTAGAATAATAGTGATAACTAATAAAGGAATAATCTTCAGATTATATGGCTAAACATGGACTAACAATTTCAACTAAATAGATATATGGAGACTAAACCAATACAAATCTATAAATAAGATTTTCTGACAAAAAGTAGTCACAAACATATATCCGGTTTTAATAATCCCTGATGAAAATCCGTACTCCCTGTCCTCATTATTTCGATAGCCTTGATGGATAAACTATCTGCCAAACTAAGCTAACAGGGAGTCGGTTCTAACATTACTTTATTATCTTCAGTCACTTAATGAGATTGCACAGAGCGCAAAAGTTGGACTGAATTCCCTTTAAAGGAACGACTACATTGGAAATACTATTTAGAATCGATAACCCGCACCAATTACCCAAGTGCCTACTTTGTAGTTACCTACTTTTGAATATTCATAAGACGCGTCAATAACCCAATTTGGCATAGGGTTAAACTGCAATCCTAAACCGTAAGCAGCAGATGTCTTACTTTCTTTATAGTCAAAGTCATAGTCATAGACAACACCCAACGCAGAAGTTTCACCCTTTACCTTCCCATGTGCAGCACCAACCAGACCGTATACACTCACATATTCATTAAAACGGTATGTAGGGCCAACCATCAAAGAATAATAATCTAAATCAGCCGTACCCACTTTGCCGCCATAATCGTAGAAATCATAGCCCTGATGTGTCAGCGTGAATGAACTAATAACACCCCAATTATTATCCAGCTCGTAGCGATATTTCACGTTAAAGCCTTTTGGGTTTTCATCAAGCTTTTCACCATCAACTTTCACATGACTCTGAGCATAGCCACCCGAAACCGTGTGTTCACCGGCATTTGCTGCAAATGTGAATACAGATAAACCAACTGCCACTGCTGAGGCTATCAATGCCTTTTTCATTGGAACGTCCTAAATAGTTATTGTACAAGTAATAATGATTTGCTTTGTTAAAATATACTTATCGAAAAACAAAATGTAATGTGGTATTAAATACTTAATGCTTCAATCATATTGTTTTTTAAAAAGAAATTTTAAAATAAGGCAGGTATTCAGAATCTGACATCTCAGATAATAGAAGAATAACGCTCAATAATCATACGTTCAGGAATTAATAACTATTTTTTCCAATTATAATTATCAAATGTGATTATTTTATTTCTCGTATTCACTCGCGGTTTTCAATAACGCTATTACAGTTGAATTATTATTCAATCAGACCCCACAGTGATAAAACTATGAGGCTGAAAGTTATAGACAAATTTACGTTGTGTTAATTTACATAGTATTAAATTTTCGATTTCAAGCTGCTATATTTTTAGCCCCACAAGATGACATAACCCTTTCATTAATTTCTTGCTCAATTTTTATTTCAAAATCAGTAAACAGTGCCTTTGGTTTTACACTTTTATTACTTTTTTCAAGCGTGACAAAACCATGTCGGCTAAGCGTCTTTAATGTGACTGACAAGTTGCTTGGTTTCCTTCCTGACAGATTAGCCAGCTCTGCGATTGTCTCTGGTTTGTGCTCATCGATAAGACGCAGAAGCGCAATATTGTCACTGCTAAGTACTTGAGCAAGCGCAATCATGGAAGTAAACCAGATTTTAGGCTCATCAGGTTGAACAACATATTCACCTTTAATAATAGCCAATGTGCGCTTGCGTATAAGCTCTTCATTCATCACGCCAATGAGTGCTTTCATCGTATTACCCTCTTTTTTCGCGTTCAGCGATAATTTCATCAATGACTCTCTGACCATGCAACCCAAGTAAGACGTCCAAACCTGAATCAAATTGCATGACTAAAACCTCCTTGTTTATTATGATCTAATCATATTCTTTTATTCAACGAACTTCAAGTGAACAACCAACTGTAAATTATTATCTTTTAATGTAATTCGAGTACCATTCAGGCTTACTTTGGATCATTCGTACCGCAAAATAGAGATCGGGCACCACAATCAGATCGTCATCACTACTTTGCAGTCTATTTTGTTTTATCCAACGGGTAAGTTCTGTCCGGCGTCCGGCGAGCACCAATGTGACATCTCTTACTTTCAATTCATTAATCAACTCATCAATGGCGGCAAATACACTGACATCATCATGGGTAAAACTCACAGCCGCATCGACAACCAGCCAACCCGGATGTTTTTGAGTTTTGTTAAGTTTTTGAATCCTGTCAACATGCTGCAACACCCGCTTTTTAAAATAGCTGACATTGAAATAAGTCAATGGTGAATTAAATCGATACATCATTACGCCATCTATTGGTTTAATATCATTGCCATGATTAATTGAATGAATCATTCCTTGGTCATTCACCCCTAAGAGCTGATCTGTCGGGCGGAATATAGTTCGCAAAAACTGTAATAAACCAAGCAAAACGGCGAAACCAACACCGTTAATCAAGCCAACCACCAGCACGGCAATTAATGTAAATAGTGATAAAGTAAATGCCTGATGATTTCTTTTCCTCAGTGACCAGATCCGCCGTAAGTCCAACAGTGACGATGCCGAATAAATCAACACCACACCAAGCGATGACAACGGGATATAAGCCAGGAAACTTGTCATAAATAACAAAATCAGCAGAATAATGGTCGCTGCGATAACCGAGACCAATTGCGTTTTCCCACCAATCGCATCATTAACCGCAGTACGACTGCTGGCAGCACTGACAGCAAATCCTTGTGATAAAGCAGAAGCGATATTCGCAATGCCTAAAGCTCTAAGTTCACAATCTGCATCAATCTGATAACCATTTTTACTGGCAAAGCTACGGGCCGTCATCATAAAACTGACAAAACTGATAACAGCAAGGTTCAACGATGGGATAACTAGCTCACGCATAATGCCTGGCTGGAAATCGGGCACTGGTACAACTGGTAATCCCCCACCGCTGACACTACCAACAATCTGGATGCCATATTTTTCCAGACCAAATTGCCAGCTTAAATAAGTCGCTAATACCATTGCCAACAAAGGCCCCGGCCAAGTCGGACGCAAGAAACGCACAGCGAGCAAAATCAACACCGTAGCAACAGACATTGCTAGCGTCGGTAAATGCGTACCCATCAGTTTGGCAGGTAATGCGATCACCCGTTCAATCAATCCCGCCGGAACGCCAGCAAAACCAAACACTTTAGCTAGCTGATCCACAATGATTGTCAATGCAACACCGTTCATTAATCCTTTCAGGATCGGTTTGGAAAGAAAATCAGCAAACGCGCCTAATCGGAAGTGACTGGCGAGAACACACCATATCCCGGTCATTAAGGTCATTACGATTGTCAGCTGCCAGCGTACATCTTCATTATCAAAAACCAATGGCGCGACAGCCGCTGCAATAACGGCACACGTTGCTGCATCTGGTCCGACAATCAACTGTCTTGAGGTACCAAATAATGCATAAGCGAACATAGGTAAAATGCATGCATAAAGGCCGATAATTGCACTTATTCCCATCAATTCAGCGTAAGCAATCGCAACCGGCAGCGCAACTGCGGCGACAGAAAGCCCGGCTCTTAAATCATGACTAAACCATTCCTTGCGATAATGAGAAAAATTGCCCAACCCTGGCATCCAACGCTGTAGTTTTTTCCACTGCATCTGGTTTATGCCCTCTTATTTTTCAACGGGTTTTAGCTATAATGCTGCGTTATATGCTCACTGACAACCGGAAGTTAATTACGCCGCTCTTTATGATAGAATTCTGCGAAACCGATCGATAAAAATCTTTTTTATTGAGAGATATACCCTATAGATTTCAAAATGACTAAAATCGGATGATAATCAGATGCCGGAATTACGATAGGTTCAAATATGAAACAACTTTTAGACTTTCTACCTTTAGTCGTCTTTTTTGTCGTATACAAAATGTATGACATTTTTTACGCTTCTGGAGCGCTGATCGCCGCCACCGGTTTAGCTGTCGCTATTACTTATTTCATTTACCGGAAAGTAGAGAAATCTTCCCTGATCACTTTTATCATGGTGGCTGTCTTCGGTACTCTGACTTTAGCTTTCCACAGTGATCTATTTATCAAATGGAAAGTTACAGTCATCTATGCATTATTCTCATTAGCCTTGTTAGGCAGCCAATGGTTTATGAAAAAACCACTGATTCAGAAAATGCTAGGAAAAGAGTTAGTTTTACCTGATCTTGTCTGGAACAAACTCAATATGGCGTGGGCGCTGTTTTTTATCGCCTGTGCGCTGGCTAATATTTATGTCGCATTTTGGTTACCACAAGATGTCTGGGTTAATTTTAAAGTATTTGGTCTGACTGCCCTGACTCTGGTTTTCACCGTGCTCAGTGTAGTATATATTTACCGTCACCTGCCACGCGAACAGAAGTAACCCCATTCCAATGGATACCTGCCTGCCATCGTCAGTAGGCAGGTATTATTTTTTCATCAAATAAAGTAAAGTTTTCAATGACACAACAACAATTACCTAACGGAGAGTTAGTCCTCCGCACACTGGCTATGCCCGCTGATACCAACGCCAATGGAGATATTTTTGGTGGATGGTTAATGTCACAAATGGATATTGGTGGTGCAATTCTGGCAAAAGAAATTGCGGAAGGCCGTGTTGTCACTGTCAGAGTAGATGGTATTACTTTCCTGAAACCTGTCGCCGTTGGTGATGTCGTCTGCTGCTATGCACACTGTCTCAAAACCGGTAACAGTTCGATTACCATCAACATCGAAGTCTGGGTGAAGAAAGTCGCCTCTGCACCTGTCGGTCAACGCTATCGTGCAACCGAAGCGGTATTCACTTATGTTGCGGTTAATGAAGATAATGCCTCCCGTCGATTGCCAGAAGGCAAAACCCACTTTCAACTCGCTAGCAGCACTAACGAATAAGGCTAATTATTAATGGAAAAAGGAGCGTGTTAATAATGCTCCTTTTTTATTTCCATTTCCCCGACAATCAGGATTGAGATATACCCGTAATTTTGAATTCAACGGTTGTGATATAACCAACCGCAGGTATTTTTTCAAAGCGCCATTTTCTCATCGCTTTTTTCACCTCCCTTTCAAAAATATTGGGTGGATTAGCGCCAATGACTTCTATATTTCTTACCCGTCCATCTTCATCAATATCATATTTGACTTTCACATAGCCTTCGGTACCCAATGCTGAAGCCCTGGATGGGTAGACAGGTAACGCTTTACTTAATGCCCTTGGCCCATTCTGCGGTTTAACCACCGGTTTATTCTGATTATTATCAGTACGGTTAGCCAGCGCATTCTGATTAAACTGCGGTTTTTCCGGTTGTTCAGCTCTCTTTTCAACGGGTTCAGATTGCTTTTTAACAACCTTCTTCTTCACTTCTGGTTTCGGTTTCTTCACCTCTGGTTTTGGAATTACCGGCTCCGGAACAGGTTCCGGTTCCTCCGGCTCTGATTCAGGCTCAGGCGCTGCCGGCTCCGAAACAGGAGCTTCTTCAGCCGCTAACTGAATCATAGCGACAGACATAAGTGCAACATCAGACTGTTTTTCCGGCATTGCAGAACAAAAAAGGGCGGCAGCAATAGAAATGTGCAAACAAACTGATAACAATATTGGCCAACGTATCCAGCGCATAAGGGAATTCTTGATTAGCAGCATAATAGTCAATCCTCGAATGACTGCTAGTTTAAATGCAAATAGCAATCATATTCAATAAAGATTGTAGGTGAGCGTGAATATAAGGCCAAAAATATTATTTTTTCAATGTATCCATTCGCCATGCTGAACAAACAATAAAGCTCGACGCTGTTTATAACCATTTAATTTACGTAGTGAATAAATGCGTAAATTACGTCTTGATTGCCCTTCCAGCCAACGGCGCCGACGGTTAGAATTCTGGCGTAACATCCGCCACCGCCCTACTTCATTCCGACTACGTTTCATAAAGTCATACCTATAAAAATATCACGCTCATTATAAGCCTTTAAAAAAGATATCCAAGGCGTATCTGGATAGTACTTTTTATATCAATAATGCGAAATGACCAATATCAAGTATGATGCTTGCAGTATATTTGCCGATTTTTTGGTAAATTCATCGGGTTAATTAGATCGTTTATATCCCGATCTTGAGGAAACTGTGTCAAACGCCACCAAAGATGTCTGAACAAAACAGGATTGATTGCCGAATATGACAACCTTTTATTCCGTCCTAAGTTGGCTTGCTATTTTCTTTTATTGGTTGATTGTTGCCAGTATCACCTTACGCATTCTGATAAAGCGTCGGCCGGTCACCTCCGCTATGACCTGGCTGTTGATTATTTATATCCTTCCCTTAGTTGGAATCATCGCTTACCTGTCGTTTGGCGAGCTGCATTTGGGAAAGCGCAGAGTTGAACAAGCAAAAGCCATGTGGCCTTCAACAACCGTATGGCTTGAAGAACTGCGTAAATCTCGTCATATCTTCGCCACGGAAAATAGCGAAGTCGCGACGCCTTTATTCCAGCTTTGCGAACGACGACAAGGGCTTGAAGGCGTTAAAGGCAATAAGATCCAATTGCTGACAACCTATGACCATTCACTGAAAACCATTATCAAAGATATTGAGAATGCCAAACACAGCATTGATATGGTGTTTTACATCTGGCAATCCGGCGGCTTAGTTGAACAAGTGACTGATGCTCTTATGGCCGCAGCACACCGAGGCGTCAGATGCCGTATTATGGTGGATTCAGCCGGTAGCTGGTTATATTGCCGTAGCCAATACCCGGATATCATGCGCCAGGCGGGAATTGAATTTGTTGAAGCTTTGCCGGTCAACATATTCCGCCTATTTCTACGCCGAATGGATTTGCGCCAGCATCGTAAAATTATCTTGATAGACGATTATATTTCTTATGCCGGCAGTATGAATATGGTCGATCCGCGCTTCTTTAAACAAGATGCCGGCGTTGGTCAATGGATCGATATCATGGTGCGCATGGAAGGACCAGTTACCACGACTATGGGGGTTATTTACGCCTGTGACTGGGAAATGGAAACAGGTCAACGTATCTTTCCTCCATCACCGGATAACAATATTATGCCATTTGAACAGGCTAGCGGGCACACAACTCAGGTTATTGCATCCGGCCCTGGATTCCCCGAGGAATTGATTCAACAATCTTTAATGACGGCCATTTTCTCTGCCCGTAAACAACTGATTTTAACTACCCCTTATTTTGTTCCCAGTGATGACCTGATAAATGCTATTTGCACCGCAGCCTTACGAGGGGTTGAAGTTATTATTATCGTTCCACGCAGAAATAATTTCTTCTTAGTGCGTTGGGCAAGCCGTGCATTTTTTGCTGAATTGTTAAATGCCGGTGTTAAGATTTACCAGTTTGAAGATGGCTTGCTACATACCAAAAGCGTTTTAGTTGATGGTCAACTCAGCATGGTGGGTTCAGTGAATCTCGATATGCGTAGCCTGTGGCTAAATTTCGAAATTACCGTGGTTATTGATGATGAAAACTTTGGTAATGATCTGACACTGGTGCAATATGATTATATCGCCCATTCTACATTGCTGGAAACCAAGGAGTGGGAACAACGCCCTTTGTGGCATCGTATAATTGAACGTATTTGTTACTTTTTTAGCCCACTACTGTGACCAACACCCTCGTCTTGTAAAGACGGGGGTACCAATCAACGCTTCAACATGCTTTAATTCCCTCATCATGACCCACGAATAAATCAATATGGACAACAGATCCTCACAAGCTATGGATTTAGACATCAATAACCGAATGACAGAAGATGAAACCCTTGAGAAAGCCTATGACATCTTTCTTGAACTGGCTTCATCCAACCTCGACCCCGCTGATATTCTACTGTTTAGCTTACAATTCGAAATACGTGGCGGAGCAGAATTACTACCCCCTCCTGATGAGTGGGTTAAATACGTGGATTTTGATCCGAACCCTGATTTTTTTGCCGAGGTCATTATCGGGCTGGCAGAATCTGAAGATGCCGAGATCAACGATGTTTTCGCTCGCATTCTTATTTGCCGGGAAAAATCTCACTCGATTTACCATATTTTGTGGAAAGATTGAAAAATTAAGGTCAGTGATTTTATCGGCTCTTTTCTTCTTCAAAGAGTGAGAGTTACCCGTTTTGACGCAGGTCTGAATCCCAACACAAAACCCAAAAAGTAACTCTCACATTTAATGCCTTACAATATTCCTCAGTAACTACAATCGATTAACCTTAACTACAATGGATCAACCTTTAAACAAGACACCGCATGGCGGAAACTTCCTTCCATCAATGGCCGTGTTTTAGCACACTCAGGATCTGCCATTGGGCAACGTGTACGAAAAATGCATCCTGATGGCGGATTGATGGGCGACGGTAATTCTCCCTCCAATAATTCAATGTGTTTATTTCGTTCTTTATCTGGATCAGGCACTGGCACTGCCGACATCAATGCTTTGGTATAAGGGTGTTGTGGATTATGATAAACCTCATCATAAGTACCCAATTCCACCGCATGTCCAAGATACATCACCAGTACACGATCAGATATGTGCTTAACCACCGCCAGATCATGGGCAATAAAAATTAGCGATAGCCCCATTTCTCGTTGTAATTCCTGCAACAGGTTTACTACTTGAGCCTGAATGGATACATCAAGTGCAGATACCGGCTCATCACAAATCACCAACTTAGGTTCAAGAATAAGTGCACGAGCAATCCCGATACGTTGACACTGACCACCAGAAAATTCATGCGGGTAACGGTTAATCAGATTCGGCAGTAATCCAACCTTCATCATCATTGTTTTTACCCGCTCTTTAATTTCCGGCTCTTTCATCTTTGGATGATAAGTGCGCAGTGGCTCAGCGATAATATCGCCAATCGTCATTCGCGGATTTAAGGATGCTAATGGGTCCTGGAATATCATCTGGATATCACTGCGAATATCTCGCCACTGTTTATCATCCATATCCAGCAGGCTTTTTCCCAACCAAGTTACTGAACCACCAGAAGACTTGACCAATCCGATAATTGCACGAGCAAAAGTCGACTTACCGCAACCGGATTCACCAACCACACCAAGAGTTTCCCCTTCGTATAACCTTAATGTAACGCCATCAACCGCTTTCAAGGTTTTTGTTGGTTGCCAGAACCACTGTTTGCCATCTTTGATATCAAAGTGAACTTTTAGATCTGCTACTTCCAGCAGCACTCGTCTTTCTTCAATCGGGCTCATACCAATTCCTCCGGTGCCTTAAAGCAAGCTCGCAAACGCCCGTTGCCAAATGTCTCTAACCCCGGTTCACAATCTACACAACGGCCTACTGAAAACTGACAGCGTGGCTGAAACGGACACCCTTTCGGCAATCGTAATAAGTTAGGCGGATTTCCGGGAATGGTCGTCAATGCTACTTCATCACCATCAAGACGTGGAACAGCATTAAGCAGGCCAATAGAATAAGGATGAGTTGGTTGATAAAACACTTCACGAGCCGAGCCATATTCCATCGTTCTCCCCGCATACATCACCAACACTTTGTCACAAATACCGGCAACTACCCCCAAATCGTGAGTAATCATAATAATCGCGGTATTAAATTCCCGTTTCAGCTCATTCAGTAGGGTCATAATCTGAGCCTGAACTGTGACATCAAGTGCGGTTGTCGGTTCGTCAGCAATCAACAATTTTGGTCGACATAACAACGCCATTGCGATCATCACACGCTGACGCATTCCACCAGAAAATTCATGCGGATACATCCGCATTCGTTTAAGCGCTTCCGGCATTTTGACGGCATCCAGCATCCGAATCGATTCAAGGTATGCCTCGCTTTTACTCATATGCTTATGCAACATCAATACTTCTGTCAGTTGATCGCCGATACGCATATAGGGATTGAGAGATGTCATTGGGTCTTGAAATATCATTGATATCTCTTCCGCTCTCATGCGGTTAAGCGCTTTTTCTTCAAGGTTAAGAATTTCCCTACCATTAAAAATAGCGGAACCGCCAATTTTGCCGTTTCTGGCAAGTAGCCCCATCAAAGCAAAAGCAGTTTGTGATTTTCCAGAACCAGATTCACCCACAATCCCTAGTGTTTCCCCTGCTCGTAAATCAAAATTCAGCTTGTTCACCGCCGTAACATCCCCGTCCGGGGTACTAAAAGTTACGTCCAACTCTTTAACAATTAACAACGGTTCAGAACTTTTCTGGTTTTTAACGCTGTCCATGTTACCTCCTTAACGATCTTTCGGATCGAGGGCATCACGCAAGCCATCGCCGATAAAGTTAAAACAAAACAGTGTCACCACCAGAAAACCGGCAGGAAACAACAGTAACCACGGGGAAACTTCCATCGAATTCGCACCATCGCTTAACAATGCTCCCCAACTGCTTAACGGTTCTTGAGTTCCCAATCCCAGAAAGCTAAGAAACGATTCAAACAGAATCATACTAGGCACTAATAAAGATGCATAAACTACCACCACTCCCAATACATTAGGGACAATATGGCGCAGCACAATATGACGGGTTGACACACCACACACCAGCGCCGCTTCAATAAACTCCTTACGTTTTAGGCTCAATGTCTGACCACGGACAATACGCGCCATATCCAGCCATGACACCATACCGATGGCGACAAATATCAGAAAAATATTCTGTCCGAAGAAGGTCACCAACAGAATCACAAAGAACATGAATGGAAATGAGTTCAGAATTTCCAGCAGACGCATCATTACTGAGTCTATTTTTCCACCCAAATAGCCAGATAATGATCCATATAAGGTTCCGACGACTACCGCCACCAAAGCGGCTGCAATCCCAACCATCAACGAAATGCGTCCTCCAATAGCAACACGCACCAGCAAATCACGTCCAGAAGAATCTGTACCAAAATAGTGACCTGACTCAGAATCAGGCGGCATCGACATCATGGCCCAGTCAGTATCATCATAAGTGAATTGAGCCAACATCGGCGCCAGGATCACAAACAAGGTAATCAAAGATAACAGACACAAACTGGCAATCGCTGCCCGGTTGTGAATAAAACGGCGTCGTGCATCCTGCCACAAACTACGCCCTTCGATTTCTAATTGCTCAGAGAAATTTTCCAGAGCTTCGCTGTTTTGTTTGTTAACTATCATTGCGTGCTCCAGTCTTAATAACGAATTTTCGGATCGATAACAGCGTACAACACATCAACAATCGCATTGAAAAAAATAGTCAAGCTACCAACTAAAATCGTCAGACTTAACACTAACGAATAATCACGGTTTAATGCGCCATTAACAAACAATTGCCCTATTCCCGGCAACCCGAAGATCGTTTCAATCACCATCGAACCAGTAATGATGCCGACAAAAGCAGGCCCCATATAAGAGATAACCGGTAACAATGCAGGCTTTAAAGCATGGCGGAAAATGATGACACGTAATGGCAACCCCTTGGCACGCGCAGTACGGATAAAGTTAGAGTGCAACACTTCTATCATCGAACTACGGGTAATACGGGAGATACTGGCGATATAGGCCAAAGAGAGTGCTACCATCGGTAAAATCATATATTTTGGCGCACCGCCATTCCAACCTCCTCCCGGCAACCATTTAAGATGAATAGCAAACCCCAGTACTAACAACGGCGCTACAACAAAACCTGGGATAACAACCCCCGTCATGGCGAATCCCATCACCGTATAATCCCACTTGGTATTTTGGTTAAGTGCAGCAATAACCCCGGCGCTGACCCCCAAAACAACCGCCATGATAAATGCCGAAGCCCCTAATTTAGCCGATACTGGAAACGCTGTTGCGACGAGATCGTTAACCGAGTAGTCCTTATATTTAAAAGAAGGCCCGAAATCTCCTTTAGTGAGTTGAATTAAGTAATCAAAATATTGTTTATAAATTGGGTCATTCAAATGATATTTCGCTTCAATGTTTGCCATCACTTCTGGCGGCAATTTCCGCTCGCCGGTAAATGGGCTGCCTGGCGCCAGCCGCATCATGAAAAACGAAATAGTGATAAGAATAAAAAGTGTCGGGATCGCCTCTAAACAACGGCGTAAAATAAACTTAAGCATCGCCCGTTCCTATGTGTTGGCCCTTAACCCTGGCCTTAAAATAATTTGGCACTAAAGCAGCCCTTTCCGGGCTGCTTTACAACGATTAGTGTTTGATAATATAAAAATCTTTGGTGTGTAAATTATCCAAAGGATCTTTCCCTGTATAGCCACCAACATAGGGCTTCACTAACCGGGTATTCACATAGTAATAAAGCGGGACAATAGCCGAATCTTTGTCTAACTGCGCTTCTGCTCTCTGGTAAACAGCAGCACGTTCATCATCTGTTGCCACTTTCAGAGATTCTTTCATCAGTTTATCAAACTCATCACTCTTATAATGAGATGTGTTATTACTACTATAAGAAAGCATTGAATTCAGGAATGAAGATGGTTCGTTATAATCCGCACACCACCCCGCACGAGCTACGTCATAATTCCCCTGATGTCGAGTATCAAGGAAAGTTTTCCACTCTTGGTTTTCTAAACGAACATCAGCACCTAAATTTTTCTTCCAAATAGAAGCTACCGCGATTGCAATTTTCTTATGCAGATCGGAAGTGTTATAAAGCAAGTTAAATTTCAGTGGGTTATCTTTATTATAACCTGCTTCAGCCAGTAATTTTTTGGCCTCCTGGTTGCGCTGTTCCTGACTCCAACCAGTAAACCACACTGGTTTCATCTCTTTCATACCATCAGTAACCGGCGGTGTATAACCGGAAGCCGGGATATCACCCTGTGCTTTTACTTTATTAGCCACAATATCTCGGTCCATAGCCAATTTCAGTGCAGTACGGACGCGGGGATCATTAAATGGGGGTTTTTCGTTATTAATTTCGTAGTAATACGTACATAAAATTGGGTTAATATGCAACTCGTTCGGGATCTCTTTTTTCAGTTTCTGGAATAGCTCAATCGGCAAATTGGTATAAGTCATATCAATTTCGCCACTGCGATAACGGTTTACATCCGTGACCTCTGACGAAATTGGCAGGAAAGTCACCTGATCAATAACGGTATTTTTGTTATCCCAGTAGGTCGGGCTGCGTTCCATCACAATACGTTCGTTAACTACCCAATTTTTCAGTTTATAAGCCCCATTACCAACAAAATTCTGTGGCTGAGTCCATTTTTCGCCATATTTTTCTACCGTAGCTTTATGCACCGGCGCCATCGAAGAGTGAGCCAAAAGCCTTGGTAAATAAGGAACCGCTTCGCTCAATGTAAGCTGCAATGTATAGTCATCCAGCGCCTTTACTCCCAGAGCATCTGGTTTCTTTTTGCCACCGATAATGTCGTCAATATTGGTGATATGGGCATACTGGAGGTAACTTTCATAGGGAGAAGCAGTATTAGGATCGGCCAGACGTTGCCAACTGTAAACAAAATCATGGGCCGTGACAGGATCGCCATTAGACCACTTAGAATCTTTACGCATATGGAATGTCCAGACGGTAAAGTCTTTATTTTCCCAACTGGTCGCAGAACCTGGCAAAATTTCGCCATTCGGGCCAACGATGACAACACCTTCAAACAGATCACGGGCCAAATGTGATTCTGGCACTCCTTCAATCTTATGTGGATCTAACGATTGCGGTTCAGAGCCGTTATTACGGACTAAAACCTGTTTATCAGCCAATTGAACGCCATCAGGCACTTTTGCAGCAAAGACCTGACTTGCCATTACCATACTCAGTGCAGCGCTGATGCTGGCAGTAAGTAGTCTCTTTTTCGTTGTGTTTATCATCTTTTTCTACTCCAATTTTATACCGTCAGACTTGTTCGGCCGACGGCCCAGAAATAAGGGGTGGATTACTACCCGCATCCAAAAGGAACGATTTTGTTTGCAGGATCTCAGTAACTCTTTTGAATAAAGCTACTGTTTAATTTTTTTCATATACAGTCGCTTAATATCCATATAATCCAATGGGTCTTTCCCTGAAAACCCTCCCACTGATGGGCTAACAAGCCTTACACTCACCCGGTAATAAACGGGAATCAGCACCGAGTCTTTATCCAGTTGAAACTCAGCTTGTTGATATAATTTCTTACGCTCAATAGCGTCCTTAGCGATTAATGCCTGCTCCAGATAGCTATCAAAATTTTTATTCTGATAGAAAGCCGTATTATTACTGCTGTCTGACAGCAACATGTTTAAAAACGCCGTAGGTTCATTGTAATCAGCACACCAAGTTGCTCTAGTCACCTCATAATTCCCTTGATGGCGGCTTTCAAGAGAGGTTTTCCATTCCTGATTCTGCAAAATCACATCCGCTCCCAGATTCTTTTTCCACATGGAAGCGGCAGCGATAGCCTGCTGCTTGTTTTGCTCAGATGTGTTGTATAACAGTGTGAACTTCAATGGATTCGCCTGATTGAAACCGGCCTGAGCTAACAATTCTCTCGCTCGTTTATTACGCTGCTCCTGTGTCCAGTTAGCCCATTCAGGCTTAATAAAATCGCCGCCACCGATAAATATTGGCGTAAAACCATAAGCCGGTATTTGCCCCTGCCCCATAATTTTTCCGGCAATAATATCCCTATCAAGACTTAACTTGACGGCTTCGCGGACTCTGACATCAGTAAACGGCGGTTTTTTATTGTTAATTTCGTAGTAAAACGTACAAAGATAAGGACTGACGTGAACCTGATCAGGGAGCTCTTTCTTCATTTTCTGATACAAAGTCGGAGGAATGGCGCTGTTGGTGATATTTATCTCCCCACTACGATAGCGGTTAATATCACTGGTTTCGGATTGAAGGGGTAAAAGAGTCGCTTGATCAATAACTGTTTTTGCATTGTTCCAATATCGAGGGTTGCGTTTGATCACTATCCGCTCATTGACCACCCACTCTTTCAACGAATACGCCCCATTACCGACATAATTTTCTGGCAGCGTCCATTTATTACCCAACTTTTCAACTACATCCTTTTTCACCGGTTTCATTGCCGTATGACTGAGCATACTGACAAAATAAGGCACGGGATGCGTCAGAGTCACCTGTAAACGATGATCATCCAGCGCTTTGACGCCCAACTGATCAGGCGATTTTTTACCCCTCAGAACATCACCAACATTTTCAACGTAAGCATATTGAAGATAGCTGGCATAAGGTGAACCCACTTTGGGATCAGCTAATCGCTGCCAGCTATAGACAAAATCGTGGGCAGTGACAGGCGTTCCATCACTCCATTTAGCATTATCACGTAGATAAAAAGTCCATACCTTGTAATCCTGATTTTCCCAATGGGTGGCAACGCCTGGCACGACTACTCCCTCGGAGCCGGTACTCACTAACCCTTCCAAGAGATTAAGAATAATGTTGGTTTCTGGTACGCCTTCAACTTTATGTGGATCAAGCGAGGCAACTTCCGCGCCATTATTAATAATAATTTGCTGTTTATCCGCAAGTTTCACACCATCTGGAAGTCCAGCGGCAGACACGGCTGTAACAGGAGATGCTGATAATAAAAATATACAGCAAATAAACTTATATAATTCTAATTGTTTGATCTTCATTTTTTACCTCCAATTTGATGGACTTGTTCATTCCACATATCCCATCAAGGCCGGTATCTTCACATTATTTAGCCCAAAGTAACGGATTAAATATTAAAGCGGACTTATCATATCAACTGTTAAAATATCGCACCCATATTGCAAAAATCATCCTTACAAACAACTTAGTGCGACCTATTACATTAATTGATAAAACACGCCAATAACCACTATAACTAACTGATATTTATCAAATTATCAACTTTAAACTTAACTAAAATAGTAAACAAAGCTAGACCAAAGATGAAAATAAACATAATTTTAACAAATTGCAATCAATGCAAATTAAAAACCTACATTCATCACAAAACAGTGGTGGAAGCAACCAGTTACACATAGAGCTAATAGGAAAGAATAATTTAGAAAAATATTGGGTTATTTGTATAAAATTCAGGGAGTACCGGTAAAAGAAGTGAGAAAAGCCTATGATATAAGCTTTATAATAAAAATGATAAGAATATTATAATTTGTAATTTCACAAGAAAGAAACTAACACCTTTTATCGTAAATCATATCAAAGCAACCCTGGGAATAGCGCTCTGATCCCTGTCACAATCAGTTCAATGCCCAAAGACATCAACAACAGCCCCATAATTCGAGTGATAACGTTAATGCCTGTTTGCCCCAGATATTTGACGACTAAAGGCGCAGATCGAAATAATAACCAGCAGCAAAAAGCAAACAATGCACTGGTAAGCGCCAACCCAAGAAAATTCTGCCATCCTTGATAACGAGAACTCCAGACAATACAAGAACTGATTGCGCCGGGGCCTGCCATTAACGGCAATGCCAGCGGCACAACACCAACACTTTCTCTAATGGCGGTTTCCGACTTTTCCTGCTTATTCTGTTTGTCCTCTCCAAGCTTACCGTTAATCATCGACATCGCGATGGTCACCACCAAAATTCCGCCAGCAATACGAAAAGAGTCAATGGAAATGCCAAACATACGTAGTATCGAGTCACCTAACAGTAAAGCTGTCCATAAAATGATGGCAACAGAAGTATTGGCAATCAAATTAGTTCTATTACGAGCCGACTGGGCTTGGTAGTGAGTCATACTGATAAAAACCGGCAAAATACCAACAGGATTGACCAGTGCAAACAACCCAACAAAAAACTTAATGTAACCAGAAAGATCCAGCAGTAAGTCACCCACAAATAACCTCTACAAAGTTACGCTGTGTTATTAAAAACACCCTCATGATTGTTCACCCAAAAATCATAGAAAACTTAATTTTTTCTTCACTTTATACTGGTAAAGTTCCATTTTCCATCGACCACAACGTATTTTACAATTTAAAATATCTTATATAACAAGTTGTTAACTCAATATTTTCATCAGATTAGAAATTTAACCTTATTAACTCTAATTTACACCCATCCAATAATACTATCACCGACCTAAGCTGAAAGGAGTCAGCTTGGGGTTTATGTGATTAAGATCAATATATATTTAATACCAAATGGTAACCTGTAGCTACCAAAAAATCACCAGGCTAAATAGTCTAAAAAATACTTATTCATTGATATTAAAAGATTTTTAATATTTTCAGGAGTACTTCTTTATGACTGTAACTCATGTTACTGAACTGGACGAACTGGTTGCCAAGGTAAAAAAAGCACAACGTGAATTTGCTAACTTTTCTCAGGAGCAAGTTGACAAAATCTTCCGCGCTGCGGCCCTTACAGCAGCAGACGCCCGTATCCCCTTAGCAAATCTTGGTTTATCCGCTACTGGTGACCGGACTGTCACAAAAATTGAAAAACTATTAGCCTGGCTAGAAAAACTCAAATCTGAGCTAGGTATTCCAACATCTATCCGCGAAGCGGGCGTTCAAGAGGCTGACTTCCTGGCAAAAATTGATAAATTATCTGAGGATGCCTTCGACGACCAATGTACCGGCGCTAACCCACGCTACCCACTAATTTCTGAGTTGAAACAATTGCTGGTGGATTCATACTATGGACGAGAATTCACTGAAACCATCGCAGCAGAAGAAAGCCGATAAGAACAAATTTATTAACTGATTGAATATCACTTAAGGGCGCTAATATCAGCGCCCTTTAACTCACCGCTATGCCCTATTGTTAATACAAACTCGTAAACAGAGCATCCTGACTACTTCACAGAAAAGCTATCCATTACCCACTACATGTTGCTTCTTTTGCTTTTCCTCACTTCACTGACAGCATCCATATAGTGCTTACGGCAAACAGAAACATATTTTTCATTGCCGCCGATATCAACTTGTTCGCCATCATAAATGACCACACCTTCGCTATCCAAACGTAATGTACGGTTTGCCTTGCGACCACAGTGACAAATAGTTTTCAACTCAACTAACTTATCAGCCCACGCCAAAAGATACTGGCTACCGCTAAAAAGCTCGCCTCTAAAATCAGTTCTCAGCCCATAACAAAGAACCGGAATATCATCATAATCAGTCACCTTACATAGCTGTTCAATCTGTGCTTGCGTGAGAAAATGGCACTCATCAATCAGCACACAATGCACTTTTGCCTGCTTATTTTCATTTCTGATCAACTCACCAATATCTGTTTGCTGACTAAACAGAAGTGCATCAGAAGATAATCCAATCCGAGAATTGACTTTTCCCTTTTCAAACCGGGTGTCAATTTCTACGGTAAACACCAGCGTTCTCATCCCTCTCTCATTATAGTTATAAGAGGATTGCAACAGGGATGTCGATTTCCCAGCATTCATTGCGGAGTAATAAAAATAAAGTTGAGCCATCAGCCCTACCCCTTAACAAAATTTATAAAGCCATATAGTCAGATGAGTTTACCATAAACTCTCGTCGTGATTATCCATCCCAGTAAGCTGTCCCGGTTGATATAGCGAAATATTTAGCTTAGTGATGTCTTAATGATTCATGACCATCATCACACCAGCCAAGTAATAAAGCACATTTGAATGACAAATGCTCATGTTTAAATTAAGAAATGAAAGCCAGACGGATTTGTTGCATATCGTATGCAAATTAATAATGTGCGTGATTGACTTCCAGAAAACGGTAACAGTAAATCGGCGATAACTCATGGATTAGTCATAAGTTTTTTTTAACTTAGTATTATTCTGCTTTAGCAGGTATGATAAGAAACAGTTAAAATTACTTACCGATTTAGTATATACCTGGTTTATAAATTAGAGAGATTATCATGTCCCCTCTTTGTTAAAGGTACCCTGAACATGTTATTGGGGAATGACAATCGAAATAGCTGTATAAAAAGCGCTATATAACTTTTGTAAAGAAATTACGTTTAAAAAAAAGAGCCATTTTATCCGAATATGATAAATTGACTATTGCAGAAAATAAAATAGCATTCTATTATTATATCCACATCAGCCATCATCATTAATAATTTGAGACCAGGACAATGAGCGATTTAAAAACCCTAAATAACATCCGTACTTTACGAGCACAAGCAAGAGAATGCCAACTTGAGTTCTTGGATGAAATACTTGAAAAACTGACCGTCGTTGTTGAAGAACGCCGTGAAGAAGAAAGTCAGGTACAAGCTGAATTAGAGGAACGTACACGTAAATTGGAAGAAGTTCGTAAAATGATTCTTGACCAAGGAATTGATCCAAGCGAATTACTTCAGACAATGAGCGCCGGCAAATCTGCGGGTAAAACAAAACGTCCCGCTCGTCCAGCAAAATACCAATATGTTGATACAAACGGTGAAACTAAAACTTGGACTGGCCAAGGCCGTACACCTGCTGTTATCAAAAAAGCAATTGAAGATGAAGGAAGAACTCTGGAAAGCTTCTTACTCTAATTCATTGTTTTTGAAGTTAATTTAATTAAAAACACCCTTTTAAAATAGAAGGGTGTTTTTATTATTAAACAGCTTAGGTAACAAAAGAATTAATGTCTATCGAATGAGCGTGTATAAGTATCCTTGGGAATGATTTAGCCGGATTGCACGTTTTTCTATCATTTCTTAACGATAAAGCAGGCAAGTTACTCGCTTAACCAATGCCTGGGTAAATTAATAGTCTAACAAGCGCAACTATTTACTTCCCTCTGATCACTGTCGTTGACTCAATAGAAAAGGAGCCAATGGCTCCTCATCTTATTTAGACTTATGATAGAAACTCAAATACCACTCGACAAACTGCTTCACACCCTGCTTCACAGGTGTATTTGGGGCAAACCCTATTTTTTGAAAAATGTCACTTGAATCAGCGCAGGTTGACAGAACATCACCATCTTGCATGGGCATAAAATTTTTTTTAGCCTGAATGCCTAATGATTCTTCTATGGCCTCAATAAAATCACCTAGTCTAGTTGGTTGACCATTACCAATATTATAAATACAGTAAGGGGCAGAGCTGGCAGATATTTGCCCATCTTCAACCGTCCAGCTCTCATTTGGTACGGGAATGATGTCTTGCAATCTGATTATCGATTCAACGATATCATCTATATAAGTAAAATCCCTAACCATCTTACCGTGGTTATAAACATCAATAGGCTGCCCTGATAACATAGCCTTGGTGAACTTAAATAAAGCCATATCAGGACGTCCCCACGGGCCATATACGGTAAAAAAACGCAAGCCTGTCGTTGGCAACTGATAAAGATGAGAGTAACTGTGAGACATTAATTCATCTGACTTTTTCGTTGCTGCATATAGTGAAACTGGATGATCAACTGAATCGTTTGTAGAAAACGGTTGCTTTCTATTTAATCCATAAACAGAACTAGAAGAAGAATATAATAAATGCTCAACATTATTGTGACGGCAACCTTCCAAAATATTGATATGCCCTATTATATTCGAATCAATGTAAGCCATTGGGTTTTGCAACGAATAGCGAACACCCGCCTGAGCTCCTAGATGGATAACCCGCTGAAATTGGTGTCGAGAAAAAAGATCAGGAATGGCTATTCTGTCAGCCAAATCCAGCTTTTCAAATTTAAAACCTGGCTTATCAAATAATAGATCTAACCGTGCTTGTTTGAGACTCACATCATAATAGTCATTAAGGTTGTCGATACCCACAACCTCATGCCCCATTTGCAATAATCTCTGGCTCACATGAAAGCCAATAAAACCAGCAGCGCCTGTGACTAAGAATTTCATTGTATTACTCAGATAACCGGATTAATGGATGCACCACGACCAATCCCATAATAAATAAAACCCCGGGATTGCAGGCGCTCAGGATCATAGAGATTTCGGCCATCAAAGATAACCGGCGTCTTGAGAGACTCTTTTATGACATCAAAATCTGGCGCACGAAAACTTTTCCATTCAGTACAAATGATCAAGGCATCGGCCCCTTTCAGCGCCGCTTCTTTAGTCCCCATCAATAATAAATCATCGCGCTGACCATAAATACGCTGAGCTTCCTGCATCGCCTCCGGATCGTAAGCCTGTATTTTGGCTCCCGCCTGCCATAATGCTTCCATCAAAACACGGCTTGACGCTTCACGCATATCATCAGTATTCGGTTTGAACGATAATCCCCAGACAGAAAATGTCTTACCGGATAAATCTTCACCGAAATGGCGCGTAACAAAAGAGGGCAATTTATACTTTTGCAGTTCGTTCACTTGCTCTACAGCACGAAGAATTTTAGGCTGATAACCAATTTGCTCTGCGGTACGAATCAACGCCTGCACATCTTTTGGGAAACATGAACCACCATAACCACAGCCCGGATAGATAAAATGATAGCCAATACGGGAATCAGAACCAATTCCTTGACGAACATGCTCAATATCAGCGCCAAGCATTTCTGCTAAATTAGATATCTCATTCATAAAACTGATTTTCGTTGCCAACATACAGTTAGCAGCATACTTCGTTAGTTCTGCGCTACGGATATCCATCACAATCATACGATCATGATTACGGTTAAATGGTTCGTACAATTCATGCATCAGGTCAACGACTCTTTCATTGTCACACCCAATAATAATCCGCTCAGGGCGCATACAATCTGCAACAGCCGCTCCTTCTTTAAGGAACTCAGGGTTAGAAACCACATCAAATGGAATATCAATATTACGTTGACGCAAAGTCTCATTAACAACAGCATTAACTTTATCCGCGGTACCAACAGGAACCGTAGACTTATCAATAATAACCTTATAGCTATCCATATGTTCCGCAATAGTACGAGCAACCGCTGTCACATACTTTAAATCTGCTGAACCATCTTCATCAGGAGGCGTGCCGACAGCAATAAATTGTAATTTACCGTGCGCAACACCGGCCTTTGCATCCGTACTAAAATTCAGGCGGCCTTCTTCATAGTTTTTTTTTAACCAGTGGCGCTAAACCAGGTTCAAAAATAGGAATTTGACCATTTTTCAAATTTTCAACTTTATTTGCATCTATATCAATACAAAAAACATCGTGACCGACTTCAGCTAAAACCGCCGCCTGAACTAAACCAACATAACCGATACCAAATACCGTAACTTTCATATAATACCTAAATTCCCGTAAAATTATTCTTTAACCCGATCCTGCAAAGCCACTAACCAATCAGTAAACTCTTTACCCAAAGCATGATGTTTCATACCATACCGGACAAATGCTTGCATATAACCAAGCTTATTACCGCAATCATGGCTTACACCCTGCAAGTGATAGGCTTCCACAGACTCCTTCTCTATTAACATCGCAATTGCGTCAGTAAGTTGAATTTCATCACCGGCGCCTGGTGCTGTTTTTGCTAATAATGGCCAAATTTTCTCGGATAATACATAACGGCCAACAATAGAAAGATTTGATGGTGCTTCTTTCGGTTCAGGTTTTTCAACTACACGCTTAATGGGTTTGCTGTCACCGGGTTGCAGATTTTCTCCCTGGCAATCGACAATACCATAACTAGAAACCTCTTCATGAGGTACAGGTTCTACTAATATTTGGCTGGCGCCCGTTTCATTATACCGAACTAACATTTCGCTCAGATTATATTTAGTCAGATCTGTACTAAACTCATCAAGAATAACATCAGGGAGTATCACAGCAAAAGGCTCATCACCAATTAAAGGCTTGGCGCATAACACCGCATGCCCTAATCCTTTAGCAATTCCCTGACGAGTTTGCATAATGGTGACATGACTTGGACAAATAGATTGAACTTCATCCAACAACTGACGCTTCACCCTTTTCTCAAGGATAGCCTCTAACTCAAAACTGGTATCAAAATGGTTTTCAATTGAATTTTTTGATGAATGGGTCACTAAGATAATTTCATTAATGCCAGCGGCAATACATTCATTAACGACATACTGAATAAGCGGTTTATCCACCAAGGGCAACATCTCTTTAGGAATTGCTTTCGTAGCAGGCAACATCCTCGTTCCCAAGCCCGCTACTGGAATAACGGCTTTCTTTACTATTTTTTCTACTGATAGTTTTTTTTACTAATGGTTTGTTTACTGATGGCATTAATCTTTCTCCCGATGTTTTTTGGCTGAAACAAATCCGTCTTCAACTCAAAATCCGTGCCGATTCTTTAATAAGGCATCATTATTACTGATTATTTTGTGTCAATAAACCGAGCGCAGAAACCGATGCAGACACAGAGTTCACTGCCTTGTTTACCTCTCTGACCACGCAAAAAGTTATCACTTTTACCTGAGCAACGCTAAATCCGCTCTTTGCACCAAAGAGCGGTAAATAAAATCGCCTGATTAGATAGATTCCAAGCATAATAGGCCAAGTATACCAGCTAATTCCCTCCGATAAACAGCACCATTCTGTTTAATTACATTACCGTGACCTAATGTTTAAAATCCATTTTAAACAAAATTCCACCTTGGTAATATTCACCCAGAATATATTGAAGAAAGCATCAGATTTATTTGACTATTTGTATTCCAAATCCGACATTGCCATTCAGCACTATGCGAACAAACCTGATTCGAACAAATCGTTCTCAACGTCCCAAGAGGAACACCACTATCTAATTGGATTTGACGATTACCCGATTTAATACTGGCATGTAACCCCGCGGAAGTGAGCAAAACCGTTTTATTGATTGTATGATAATACCCAAGCAGCAATGGAAATTGCCCTTGTAACCCTGCACCTGCCAACAAGTTATTAATTCTATTTAGAATACCTGCCATACTGGGTAAACGCCGGGAATGGTGAACGATATGCTCTTGCAACAAACTGTTAAATACGACTCTAAGTAATAATGCCGAAATCACACCATACTCTTTTGAGCGGCTAATATCTAGACAATAAAAAGCCAATTCATTGTCAGATAACGCCGCCATATCGAGAATCAACCCTGGTTTATCAATCATATTCAATTTTCGGTAATTCACTTTACAGTGAGCGATAACTTGAGACACTGGAGGTTGTAACTGCTTAAGCATATTTAATGCTTCATCTGAATTATGCTTTAGCGTTAACCAATCCTTATTCAAGTTATTCTGCTCAATCGCGCCAGACATAAAGACCGTAGGATGTAAATAGGCCAACACCGATTTTTTTATCTCATTAAGATCTGAAACAGGTTTTAATAAAACATCTTTTGCTCCCAAACGAAGCACCTCATCAATTTCAGCCATCTTGTTAGTTGCTGAAATAATAATAACTGGAATACTAATACCCTCACTCGTCAATTTCGCAATAAATTCAATGCCATTCATAATCGGCATATCCAAATCACATAAAATAAGTTCAATATGAGCTTCGCGTCCTAGCACCTGTAGTGCAACAGCCCCATTAGATGCGACTAATACCTTAGCGCCCAACGTTTGCAAATACCCTGCCAGTAAAGAACAAAAAACAGGTTCGTCCTCCACAATCAGAATTTTTTTGCCTGCCAATGCCTTTTCCATAAATGCGCTCCCTTACCTTAATATTGCGACCTTCACCTTTTCTTAGGTACTATCACTCATATTAGTTCAATTGAGTGACTATCATTTGTCCTCTTACGTTTCTTTGCAATAGAAAACCCATAAAAATGGTATTTCACCCTTTACAATTGGAGTTATTTTGACAGAGCTATGTCCTTGTGGTAGTGGAATAGATTTTGCGGATTGCTGTTCCCCTTATCTCCAAAACATAAAATTTGCCCCGACAGCCGAATCACTGATGCGTTCTCGATACAGTGCCTATGTAAAGCACAACGCCGATTATCTTATTACCAGCTGGCATCCTGACTGCCAGGCTGAAAAGTGGCGTTTAGATCTAGAACAGAGTTTTATTGTTACCCAGTGGCTCGGACTAAATGTTATTACAACTGAAAAAGGCAAAAATGATAACGAAGCCTATGTTGAATTTTCAGCTTGCTTTCTTGATCAGAAATCCCAAGATAAGCAACTTATTCATGAGCGTTCACGTTTTCTTCGTATAGACCAGCGTTGGTACTATATTGATGGCATAAAACCTATTGATGGCGTAAAACCTCAAATTGGCCGTAATAGCCCCTGCCCATGTGGTTCAGGTAAAAAGTACAAAAAATGTTGTGGTTAAGATCCACAAACAGAAAACGCAAAATATTTAAGGACAATCCCATTCATGCAACATCAACATATACAAAAGAAAATTCTACGCACTATTTGCCCTGATGCCAAAGGACTGATCGCCAAAATTACGAATATTTGCTACAAACACCAACTGAATATAGTTCAGAACAATGAATTCGTCGATCATCGCACCGGCCGCTTTTTTATGCGTACTGAGCTTGAAGGAATCTTCAATGATGAGACATTTCTTGCTGACTTAGATGATGCACTTCCGGTGGGTTCTCAACGGGAATTAAATAGTGCGGGGCGTCGACGTATTGTCATTATGGTGACAAAAGAAGCGCATTGTCTTGGGGATTTGCTCATGAAAAGCGCTTATGACGGGCTTGATGTTGAAATTGCTGCGGTTATCGGCAACCACGCAACATTACAATCGTTGGTCGAGCAATTTGGCATTCCTTTCCATTTGATTAGTCATGAAGGTTTAACCCGTGAACAACATGATGAAAAACTGATTGCCCAGATTGACCAATACAAACCTGACTACGTGGTATTAGCTAAATACATGCGAGTACTGACGCCAGAATTTGTCCAGCATTATCCAAATCAGATTATTAACATTCACCACTCCTTTTTACCTGCATTTATCGGGGCGCGTCCTTATCATCAGGCTTACGAGAGAGGGGTAAAAATCATCGGAGCAACCGCGCATTATGTGAATAATAACCTGGATGAAGGTCCAATCATTACTCAGAAGGTCATTAACATAGACCATACATACACTGCTGAAGATATGATGAGAGCGGGCCGGGATGTTGAAAAAAATGCTCTGAGCCATGCTCTATATTGGGTTCTTGCTCAGCGGGTTTTTGTTTACGGCAACCGTACTGTAATTCTTTAAAACTGAATTAATTAAGCCCAAAAGCAGCACACAGTAGCTTCTTTTCAAGCATATGCTTTACAGCGGCGATTGATTTAATGTGATCCTAACCGCTGTAAGCAATAGCAGTGACTTTTCAAAAGTGGCAAGTCATCCTTCCCCCGCCACCACAAACAGCCACTTATTTGTTCACAACAAGATCAATAAGGCTGGAAAATCAGCATATAGTCACTTATTTTTCAATATATGCTTTACAGCAGCGGTTCATCTGATATGATTCCGTCCGCTGTCAACAACAGTGATACATTTCAAAATCTGGTGGGGTTCCCGAGCGGCCAAAGGGAGCAGACTGTAAATCTGCCGTCACAGACTTCGAAGGTTCGAATCCTTCCCCCACCACCAAAAATGTCCTTCAAGCCTTACAAACAAACCCAATAAGAACGCATTCCTCATTTGGGGAAAAGTCGAGAGCCTTCGTCAAGGTTCAAATCGTCATCCACAGCCCCAGACTAACTAACACCTCTAAAAGAACTCAACTAAACGCGCTTACCCACCTTAGTGTGCTCTCACAACCCTATTTTCTATCACACCATTATGTGAAACTTAACATTCCACAACCACCCAACATAAACCATATAAATCAAACAATTAAAATAAAAACCATCTTCAAACAGCAGGCATTCGAATGTGATAACCATCGTGTATTTGTGAAATTTCGTGTGAAATAATTATAAAAAATAACAAATTATAACAACAACACCAGGGAACCATCATGAACCAATCAACACAAAAAATAGGAATTATAGGATTGGGGGCTATGGGGATGGGAATTGCCCGCGCGTTAATACGCGCGGGTATTCCCACATATGGATTTGATTTAAATCCAAAAGCCTGTGACCAGCTTCTGCAAGCGGGCGCTAAAGTAGCAACAAACAACGCAGCAAACTGGGCATCAGAGCTGGATGCTATCCTACTCGTCGTCGTCAATGGCGCTCAAATAGAAAGCATCCTGTTCGAAGGCGAAACACCGCTAGTCAACCAACTAAAACCCGGTACGATCATTGTGCTTCACAGTACCGTTGCCGCAGGACAAGCTAAAGATTTTGCCCATCGTCTTAACCAATACAACCTCAACATGCTGGACGCACCTATTTCAGGTGGCGCACTGAAAGCCGAACAAGGCCAACTTACTGTTATGGCTTCTGGTGAGCCCGCATTATTTGAACAACTAAAACCCGTATTTGATGCCACCACCGAACGCCTCTACCATGTCGGAAATGAAATTGGTCAAGGATCTACCGTTAAAACAATCCATCAATTACTTGCAGGTATACATATTGCAGCCGCCGCAGAAAGTATGGCATTGGCAGCTAAAGCCGGTATTTCCCTAGAATTGATGTACGATATTGTAACCCACGCTGCCGGTAACTCTTGGATGTTTGAAAATCGCGTCCCCCATATTCTGACGGGAGATTACACTGCCAAATCCTCTGTAGATATTTTTGTCAAAGATCTGGGATTAGCATTAGAAACAGGTAAGGAGCTGAAATTCCCACTACCATTATCAGCCACTGCCCATCAAATGTTCCTTGCCGCCAGTAACGAAGGTTTCGGCCAATGGGATGACAGCGCGGTTATCAAAACATTTAAAGGTATCACTTTGCCGGAGAAAAAATAATGACCATTAAATTGGGCGTTATCGCCGATGACTTTACCGGCGCAACCGATATCGCCGGTTTTATGGTGCAAAGCGGCTGGCGAGCCGTCCAGATACTGGATACGCCTAGTGAAAATACCGCTATTCCACAGAACATTGATGCTATTGTTATCAGCCTGAAAAGCCGTTCCTGCCCGATAGACGAAGCGGTAAATAACGCGGTGGAATCCTGCCGTTGGTTACGTCAGAAAGCCGGTTGTCGGCAGATATTCTTCAAGTACTGCTCAACTTTTGACTCCACCAGTAAAGGCAATATTGGACCGGTCACCGATGCCCTGATGGATGAACTGAAAACAGACATCACGCTGATCTCTCCTGCCCTCCCGGTTAATGGGCGAACAGTTGTACATGGACATCTATTTGTTAATGGTCAACTACTTAATGAAAGCGGTATGCAACACCATCCCGTAACACCAATGACAGACGCCAATCTGCTACGTCTAATGGAACAACAGGCTCAGGGGAAAGCAGATCTGGTGGATCTGGCATGTGTACACCAAGGAGAACAGGCAATCCGCGAGCGGATAGATCATTTACAGCAACAAAACATACGTTACGCGGTAACAGACACCCTCTCTATGAATGACCTGTTGCCTATTGCCAGAGCGGCATCAGAACTGAAATTAATCACTGGTGGTTCCGGCCTTGGCGCTGCCCTTGCCAGCACAGACACCGGTAAGCCATTGATGCCATGCCAACTGGAAGGGGCAACCCCACCCGCCGAGAATAGACGCACTGTGATCCTTTCCGGCAGTTGTTCCGTCATGACCAACCAACAAGTTGCCCTGTACCAGAAACTGGCCCCTGCTAAGGCCCTGAATATTGATTCATGCATCAAAGATCCACAATATGCCGAAAAACTGGTTGCATGGATTATTCAGCAATCCAAAAACCATCTGGCGCCCATGCTATACGCAACTCAACCCCCAGAAACATTACAGAAAATCCAACAACAATACGGCGCCGCCACTGCCAGTGAAGCAATAGAAAACACCTTCGCCAAGGTTGTAAAAAGCCTATGTCAGCTCGGATTCAACACCTTCATTGTCGCAGGCGGCGAAACCGCCGGTAAGATAGTACAAAGTCTAGACATTCAACAATTCAGTATCGGCGCGCCAATTACCCCGGGCGTACCTTGGGTACACGATCGACAACACAATTATTGGCTGGCATTAAAATCAGGCAACTTCGGCAATATTGATTTCTTCCTGCATGTACAGGAGATGTTTCATGAGTGAACACGCACTACGGATAGAATTAGTCGAATGGGCTCGCTCAATGTTCTACCGAAGTTATAGCAGTGGCGGTGCAGGTAACATCAGTGCCAAACTGGAAGATGGCGCGATTATCATCACGCCGACCAACTCCAGTTTTGGCGACTTGCAAGCCGATCGCCTGAGTAAGCTGGATGCAGAAGGTAACTGGCTATCCGGTGACAAACCCACCAAAGAAGTTTCCATGCACCTGGCAATGTATCGCAACCGTCCCGAATGCCATGCAGTGGTCCATCTACATTCCCCTTGGTTAACCGCCCTTTCCTGCCTATCCAATCTGGATAAAAGTAACTGTCTGCCACCCATTACGCCCTACTATGTGATGCGAGTTGGAAAACTGCCTCTGGTCAAATATCTACCACCAGGAGATGAAAGAATCGGCGAGGAAATTGCGAAGCTGGCCGCAAAACACAACGCAATCCTCCTATCCAACCACGGACCTGTTGTCGGCGGCAAAACTTTACGGCAAGCTTTTTTCAATGCAGAGGAATTGGAAGATACCGCCCGGCTCTATTTAACGTTACTGCCACATGGTTTTACCACATTAAATGAAGAGCAAGTGCAAGAACTTGAAACTCGTTACCCCAAGAACTGAGTAAACAAACAAGGAATTCATCATGGCTAAATTTGCGGCAAACTTGAGCATGATGTTCAACGACGTACCTTTCACAGAACGTTTTGCCCGTGCAGCCAAAGCTGGATTTAAAGGCGTTGAATATCTGTTTCCTTATGAAGTGGCAGCGGAAGAACTGGCTGCCCTATTAAAACAGCATCAATTAACCCAAGTTCTGTTCAACATGCCCGCCGGAAACTGGGCTGCGGGAGAAAGAGGGATCGCCTCTATTCCTGGTCGTGAAAAAGAATTTGTCGAAGGTGTACAAACCGCGCTGAAATATGCACTGGCGCTGAACTGCAAGCAAGTTCATGCGATGGCAGGAAAACTGGATGCCCAATTTCTGATACAACAACGCGAGTGTTATATCAGCAACATTCAACATACCGCTGATGTGATGGCAGAACATAACATCAACGTATTAATTGAACCGATTAATACTCGTGATATGCCAGGTTACTTTCTGACAACTCAGCATCAGGCTGAAACATTACTCAAAGCAATTGACCGTCAAAATGTTTTTATCCAGCTAGATCTTTATCACTGCCAGATTATGGAAGGAGATTTGCTCCGCACCATTGAACGTCTATGGGGTAAATTCAGTCACATCCAGATTGCTTCCGTGCCCGAACGCCATGAGCCGGATAGCGGCGAGGTGAACTATCCGTGGCTATTTAACAAACTAGATGAAATGGGCTATCAAGGGTGGTTTGGCTGTGAATATCACCCCGCTGGTCACACAGAAGATGGTCTGAATTGGTTGACCAAAGTACAGAAATAATCAGGAGAAAATATGCTTCCATCAGAGCGTAGAGACTTTATTTATCGTTACGTACATGAATATCAGACAATTTCCATCAGTGCGCTGGTTAAACTGATGAATGTCTCACATATGACAGTACGGCGGGATATTCACACTCTGGAGGAGGAAGGAAAGGTCGTTAGCGTCAGTGGCGGCGTGCAACTTAGTGATGTTTTACGTCAGGAATTGCCCTGGAATGAAAAAGCCCGGCTTAATCATCGTCATAAGCGGGAAATTGGTCACTATGCGGTATCGATGGTTGAAGATGGACAAGTGGTCTATCTTGACGCCGGCACCACCACGTTTGAAATTGCCAGGGTTCTGGCTGAGCGTTTTAACCTCACTATCATCACGAACGATTTTTCCATTACCCAATACCTGATGAACAAACCCCAATTAAATCTGTTCCATACCGGGGGACAGGTAGATAAGAGAAATCATTCCTGTGTTGGCCCTATCGCCGCTATGTTGCTTCGCAACTTAAATGTGGATATTGCCTTTATTAGCACCAGCTCATGGGATCTGGAGCATGGAGTCTCCACGCCGCATGAAGAAAAAGTTTTAGTCAAACAAGCAGTATTGGAAATCGCCCGCCGACGTGTTTTGGTGTCTGATAGCAGTAAATATGGCAAATACGGCATGTTTCGCGTCTGCCCGCTTTCAAGTTTGGATGATATTGTCTGTGACAGCCAGCTTCCACCGAAAGTGCAGCAACAATTACGAGAACACAATCTGATATTGCATACCGTCAGCGTATAAGGATATACCCTATGGATTTCAAGATGCATCGCGACGGCAAGGGAGCGAATCCCCGGCATAGATAACTATGTGACCGGGGTGAGTGAGTGCAGCCAACAAAGAGGCAACTTGAAGGATAACGGGTATAAGAACCTTATATAACCAAAGCTATTAAACAAGGAGAGTCGCAATGAAAGTAATCATCACTGGTGGAGCCGGTTTTCTGGGTCAGCAACTAGCCAGCGCTTTACTAAACAACCATCAAACATTAAATTTCGACCAACTCATATTGACCGATATTCAATGTCCTGTATCACCGGTTAACGATCCCCGCGTCCAATGTCTGGCACTGGATTTAACTCAATCAGGAGCCGCGGAAAAACTGATCGATGAAAACAGTGCGGTACTATTCCATCTCGCTGCCATTGTCAGTAGCCACGCTGAAAGCGATTTTGATCTCGGTTTGCAAGTTAACTTTGATGCTACTCGCAACTTATTAAACGTTGCACGGGTCAAAAATCCACAATTGAAATTTATTTTCACCAGCTCTTTGGCTGTATTCGGCGGAGAATTACCCGCAACCATTACCGAACAGTGTGCGGTTAATCCTCAATCATCCTATGGCGCACAGAAAGCCATGTGTGAATTGATGATTAACGACTACTCCCGCAAAGGATATGTCGATGGCCGAGTTCTCCGTCTACCGACAATCAGTATCCGTCCCGGGAAACCAAATAAAGCAGCCTCCTCTTTTGCCAGTGCTATCATCCGTGAACCTCTGCACGGAGAAAGCAGCATCTGCCCGGTTTCCCGCGATCTTACTTTATGGCTTTCCAGCCCTGAAACCGTGATCCGCAACTTTATCCATGCGGTTCAAATTCCGGCGGAAAAATTTGGTCTTTCCCGTACAGTTAATTTACCGGGTATGAGTATCACGGTTCAGGGCATGATTGACGCATTGGCAGAAGTTGCCGGGCAGAAAACAGTGGAACTCATCCGCTTCGAACCAGACGAAAACATTAACCGTATTGTTGCCAGTTGGCCGGGTCACTTCGATATCAGTCGTGGCTTATCACTGGGTTTTCATGCTGATAATACTTTCAGTGATGCAATCCGGGCTTTTATCACCAATAACTTGTCCCTATCTGGAGGCTAATTATGGAACTCTACATTCCGGTCATTGGTCTGGGTGTAGCCGTATTTACGTTGATCTTTCTGGTGCTACGTACCCGTGTTCATGCTTTATTAGCAATGCTCATCGCAGCGGCGATCGCCGGGCTATCTGGTGGCTTAACCGCAGCAAATACCATTGATGTTATGACTAAAGGTTTTGGCTCCACACTAGGCAGTATCGGCATTGTTATCGGTCTGGGGGTCATGATGGGACGAGTGCTGGAAGTTTCCGGCGCCGCGGAACAGATAGCCTACAGCTTTATCAAATGGTTAGGTAAAAAACGCGAAGAGTGGGCATTAGCGATCACCGGCTATATTGTCAGTATTCCGATTTTTGTCGACTCTGCCTTTGTTATTCTCTACCCACTGGCAAAGGCACTCGCGAAAAAGGGAAAACGTCATCTTCTAACACTTGGCGTGGCGCTGGCCGGAGGATTGGTTGTTACCCACCACACTGTTCCGCCAACACCGGGGCCACTGGGGGTTGCCGGCATTTTTGGTGTAGATGTCGGCGCCATGATGTTAACCGGTATGGTTCTGGCAGTGCCTTGCGTTATTGGCATTGTATTTTATGCCAAATGGTTAGCAGTAAAATATCCTGAATTTCAACCCATTGATGAAGCAGAAGAAGCGCAAGATCTACAAACAATCCACCAACGCTACATGGAAGAAAAGGCGAACAAACCGCTACCGAGCCTATTTTTCTCCCTATTGCCGATTATCGTTCCTATCGCTTTAATCTTCATTAAAGCCATTAATGGCCTGTTATTAAACACTGAAACTTTTACTGGACAAGAAAACAACTTCTATTTCCAAGCATTTGATTTCCTTGGCGCACCGGTTATTGCCTTAGCCATCAGTGTATTGTTGGCGGTTTATACCTTGATGCCAAAAGTCAATAAACATGAAGTGATTGATCGTCTGGAAGAAGGTTTACAGGCTGCCGGTATTATTTTATTGGTGACAGGAGCAGGCGGTGCGTTAGGAGCGGTACTACGTGAAAGTGGTACCGGCACCATTCTGGCGCAATATATAGCCAATCTCCCCCTAACACCGGTATTGATTCCATTTATCATTGCGACATTGGTTCGCTTAATTCAAGGTTCCGGCACTGTGGCAATGATTACCGCTGCTTCTATCTCCGCACCAATTATTAGTCAAATTCCGGGGATCAATATGCTGGTTGCCGCACAAGCAGCAACGATGGGCTCATTATTCTTCGGTTATTTTAATGACAGCCTATTCTGGGTCGTCAATCGTATGATGGGAATCAAAGATGCCAAACAACAGATGATCGTTTGGTCAATACCAACCACTATTGCATGGGCGATTGGCTTATGTGGTGTCATCATCTTGGATCTGGTGTTATAAACACAAAATCATTAGCAAAACTATCATTTAGCCTCTTTAAAAATTAAGAGGCTAAATTAATACATTGATCATACTATAACCTATTATAAAATTTCATTTATCAATTATCGAGGTATCCATTTTCCAGTGCTTCTATTAGATCAAAGACCTAAGCCGATGGCTAGACCTTTGTCATTAATCCGATAAGGTTATTAAGATCCTACATGATGTTTACTGACTTCATTTTCTAGCGCTTGATTCACGAAAGCATTAACCGTCACATCTTCTTCAAGTGCTAGTTCTGCAATTTTTCTATGCAATTCTGGATTAACTCTAACATTAAAAACCCCTTTGTATGGCACATCAGGGTTCTTGTTTAATTCCTTGCAGTCTTGCAAATACAAATCAATTGAGATTTTAAATTCATTTTCCAATTCTGCAATTGTTTTGGCTTCATAAGTCACTAAATCGCGGATATATTCCAATTTACCAAAAAGAGTATTGTTTTCCAGGTCAAATTCAATTGTACCTAAATAACCTTTATATTTTAAATATTTCATATCAACCCCACTTCTTTTAGAATCTGTTTCACCGCTTTTAATGTGCTACCTTTAATGTAATTTTCCGGATGAGGGCGGTGCATTAAAATTGTGTGAATCAATGATTCATTGAAGAATCGTACCTTTGAACCTTGCTTTTCTTGTTTCTCATAATTTAATAGACTTAATAACACAACAAGTTTAGACCATTCAAAAGTTTTTTGGCTATTAAGAAACTTTTTTATCAGTTTCTCCGCTTTACTTACATATTCGTCCTTTCTCTCAAGGATGTAACTAATGATAGTTACATAAATCAAGTAAATCAAGTTTCTTGTGCAACAAAATGGCATTAATATCCTTCAGATCGATTAAATGATACCATTACTATATATCTTCATAATATCATTCAATAAAATTGAAATATAATTTTAGATATTTAATATTTTTCTATTCTTCTTGACACTATTAATTTCAATAATATTTTTAATTACCAAAATAAATCATGCATTTAAATAAATTTTCAAAATAATAGATCACTGGAAGGGAACTCAGTCCGATTTTTGCGATCTGATCAATTGCCAAAAATCCCAAACCTCAACACGGACTGAGTGATGCCTATCATAGCACCCATACCTCAAAATGAATGCCAGAAAATGAGAAAACTTATCCATAAAACCCGTGATAAGAACTATTCCCGTCGATTGACGGCGTTATTGATGCTCAATGAGGGATTGACGGTGACTTATGTCGCTAAAACCCTTCATGCCGCACGCTCTTCCATCAATCGTTGGGTTGA